>JANMKM010000664.1:0-9153 GCA_031372035.1 Rhodoferax sp.
TGGAACAGCGCTTTCGAGATGCCGCCCTGGGTCGCAAAGTGGCCCATCAGGATGAACAGCGGTATCACCGACAGGTCATAGCTGGCAAAGCGGGCAAAGGCCTGGGCGTTGAGAAAGTTGGAAAGCGGGCCCCAGCCGGCCTGGGCAAAGTAGCCCACGCAGCCGGCAATGAACATGGCGATCGAGATCGGCGTGCGGATCGCCATCAGCACCAGCATGATGGCGAAGATGGCAAGCGTAAGAAATAAAGGGCTCATGCCGTCACTTCCTCACCAAAGCCGTGGAAGGCCTGCCACAGGCCGATGACGGCGGTGAGGATCAGCGGCGGCACCATGCCCACGTAGACGATCCAGTCCGGGAAGCCCAGCATCATGCTGCCGGACTGGTTGCGCCAGGCACTTATGCCACCCAGCGCGGTACGCCAGGCCAGAAAGGCCATGGCCAGACCCAGCAACAGCGCGCCCAGCCGGTCCAGCTTGGCGTTGGTGCGCGCACTGGCCTTGGCCGTGAAGAAGTCGACAATGATGTTGCCCCGGCGCAACTGGCACCAGGGCATGAACAGGGCAATGGCCGCACCCGCGGCTACCCCGGTCAGTTCGAAGTCGCCAGCCAGCGTCAGGCCGATCAGGTTGCGACCCAGCAGGCTGACGCAGGTCATCAGCGTGATCACGGTCAGCAGCACGCCCGCCAGGATGGCGCACGCCTTTGCCAGGATTTGCAGGGTACGCAAGGCTGGCTCCGCGTTCAGACGACCTGCACCGTGATGCCGGTCAGCCCGGTCACGCCGCCGACCATGGTGTCGCCGGGTACGACCGCGGCCACACCCTCGGGCGTGCCGGTGTAGATCAGGTCGCCGGGTTGCAGCTCCCAGGCGGCTGACAGATGCTCGATGGTCTCGGCAATGTTCCAGATCAGCTTGGCCACGGTGCTGCGCTGCCGGTCCGTGCCATTGACCTGGACAAAGATCTCGGCGTTAGCCACGTCGCCGGCCGCGGCCGCCGGCGTGATCGGGCCAATAGGCGCCGAATGGTCAAAGCCCTTGCCGATGCTCCAGGGCCGGCCCTGCTTCTTCATATCGTTCTGCAGGTCGCGCCGGGTCATGTCCAGACCCACCGCATAACCGTAGATGTGCTTGAACGCATCGGCGGCGGCAATGTTCTTGCCGCCGGTGCCGATGGCCACCACCAGTTCAATCTCGTGGTGCAGGTTCTTTGTCAGGCTGGGATAGGGCATTTGCGCTGTGCTGCCGGCGTCCACCACCACGATGGCGCTGGCCGGCTTGAGGAAGAAGAAGGGCGCTTCCCGGCCGGTGAAGCCCATCTCCTTGGCATGTTCCTCGTAGTTGCGGCCAACGCAGTAGATGCGGTGCACGGCAAAGCGCTGGGTGCTGCCGACAACCGGCACGCTGGTGATCGCAGGTGGTGCAAAAACGTAGCTCATGGAATCCTCGTGATGAAAGTGAAAGGGGCGCCGTGCCGCGGCCGGCCGGGCGGAGAACTCAGGCGGACTTGGCCACCAGCTCGAAATGCTCGACCACCGGAGCGCCGGCGAAGAACGGGCCGACGATGGCACGCCAGGCCGTGAAGGCCGGTGACTGGCGAAATCCCACGGTGTGGTCTTCCAGCGTGTCCCAGAAAATCTGCAGGATGTAGCGTTCCGTGCTCTCGATACCCCGGTTCACCTTGAAGCCCTGGAAACCCTGGGCGTTACCGATCACGGTTGTCAGACCGCGCTGTATCGCCTCTTCAAAGGCGGCGTTCTGACCGGGGTGGATGCGGATGTCGGCAAGTTCGAGAATCATCAAAGGTCTCCGGTGCGTGCTTTTGTCTGGCGCTGGCGGCCAAGTCTACCGTCACTGTTCACCCGTATTCAGAAGCGGCTGAAATATTCGCGCCGTTGCCAATCCTGCGGGTCCTGGGCCTGGGCATGGCGGGCGATCTCGGCACGCTTGATGTGGCAGAACCAGTCCACCACATCATTGCCCAAGGCCTGCACCATGGCGGCATCAAGCTGCAACGCGGTCAATGCGTCGCCCAGGCTGGTGGGCAACTGCGGTTGGCCCGCGGCATAGGGCGCCTCGGTGGCCGCCGGCGCGCGCAGGCCACGGGCGATGCCATCGAGCCCGGCGTGGATTTGCGAGGCGATGTACAGGTAGGGATTGGCGCAGGGCTCACCGAGCCGGTTCTCGATCCGCGTGGCTGTATTGCCCACGCCGCCCAGCACCCGCAGCATGGCGCCGCGGTTATCAAGGCCCCAGGCAATGGCCGTGGGTGCCAGCACGTTCGGCCGCAGACGCTCGAAGCCATTGATGGTGGGTACGGCCAGGGCACTGATGGCGCGGGCGTGCTCCAGCAGGCCGGCCAGGTAGTGTTCGCCCAAGTCAGATAGCGTGTGCCGGGCCTGTGCTGGCGTACCGCCAACTGCGGGCGCAATGCGCTGCATCAGGTTCGCGCCACTCCCGCGTTCGGTCAGCGACTGGTGCAGATGCCAGCCGCTGGACATGATGTTGGGAAAGGGCGGGCGGCACATGAAGCTGGCGTGGTAGCCGGCGCGGCGCAGCGCCTGGCGCACGCCATTGCGAAACAGCACCATGTTGTCGGCCGCGGCGAGGGCGTCGGTGACGTCGAACACGGCTTCCACCTGGCTCGGCCCGAGTTCGATCTCCAGCGAGCGCAGCGGCAAACCCAAGGCCTGGCAGGTGCGCTGGACGATGGCCAGCGGCTCGTGCGCCATGTCCTGGCTGCTCTCGGCCAGCAGGCTGTAGCCAGGGTGGATCAGCTCCACCTTCGGTGGCAAACCCGGCCAGGCCACGAGTTCCGGGTCCAGCACCTCGCGCCAGCCGCCCTCGGGCACGCGGTAGATGTGCAGCTCCACCTCCAGGCCGCAGGCCAGCCCGAAGCCGGCGGCGTCGAGCCGGGCCATGGCCTGGCGCAGGATGGTTCGCGTGTCCAGTGGCACAGGTGTGGCGTCGGGAAACCAGAGTTGGCCCTGCAGCCAGCCGGTGGCCTGGGCCCAGGGCAGCTGGCGGTAGCTGGCCAGGTCGGCCAGCAGCAGCAGGTTGCCGGCTCCGGCCAGCGCGGGCGCCACGCCGCCCGGCTCAAACACCTTGTAGGTGTTGCGGTCGGAGGTGTCCTTGAGCAGCAGGGTGCTGACCATGCCCACACCGTCCAGCAGTGCCCGGGCGGCCGCACCCGACATCAGGGTCTTGCCACGCAGGATGCCGTGCAGGTCGCACCAGGAAAAGCGCACTTGCTCAACGCCACTGGCTTCGATCACCGCGCACAACTGCTGCAGCGCCTGCGCACGCGCGGCGTCGTGCAGGCCGCAGCCTTCAGCGAATGAACTCACGTGCCCTGAGCCGGCAAGGGCTCGGCAACGGCTGCGCCGTTGTCCGCGGGTGGGCCGGAATGCCACGGCGCGCCGACGCGCTTGGCCGTGGCGGTGGTGCGCCAGAACGCGTCCCAGCCGCCGGCGGGTGCAATGCCGTCCACGGTGTCGGGCCCGCGCAGCGTGGCGGCCAGCGCCGGGTCGCCCAGACCGGGCGCCGTGCCGCCGGCAGCCACGTTCTCAAATGCCTGCAGCAGCATGCGCCGGTTCGCCATGATCACCTTGTCCGTGGTGCCCAGGTGTTCGCGCGTGCGGTCGGCAATCGGGCCCATGCTTTCCACGGCCCACTGGTCATGGATGTTGATGTCGCCCTCGCCCATGCCCAGGTAGGTGCGCTCGCGCTGCTCCTGCGGGTCGAAGCCCCACTGGTTGTGCCGGCCCGAGCGCGGCACGTAGTCGGGCAGGGTCACGGCCGCCAGCCGCGGCGTGCGCATCGCCTGCTTGTCGATAGGCTCGCGAAAGCTGGTGAAGAACGAATACCAGTAAGTGTGCGTGTCGTCCACCGGCACATGCATCTGGGTGATCGTCATGTGCTCGGACAGCGGGATCACGAAGCTCTGCGGAAACACCGACTGCGTGACCCGCACATGGGTCAGCTCCGGCGTCATGTTGCGCAGCGCCGTGACCTGCAGCCCCCAGTCGGTGGCCGCATAGGTGATCTCGGGCTGGCAGAACTCGCGCATCACCCGCGACATCGGCCACTGCTCGCCAGCCACGCTGCCGGCGCTGGCCGATCGGAACTGCTTGCCGTAGCTGGCGCCCACGGCTTCGTCCTCGAAGAAGCGGTGCAGGAAGGAGGGGTGCACCGGGTCGATGCCCACTTCCACCGCCTGCAGCCAGTTGCAGTGCCACAGGCCCTTGAAGGCAAAGGTGTGGCTGTCGGGTGCTGCAAAACAGTCGAAGGCCGGAAACGGCGGCGCCGTGGCCGGGCTGTCGCCGAGCCAGACGAACAGCACGCCGCAGTGCAGTTGCACCGGATAGCTGCGTTGACTGACCCGCTCGCACAGCCTGCTGCCGACAGGTTCGCCCGGTGTCTGCAGGCAGCGCCCCTGGACATCGAATTTCCAGCCATGGAAGGGACAGCGCAGGCCGTCGCCGCTGGGGTCGGCAGGACCACTCTCCAGCCGGCCGAAGCTCAGGTCGGCACCGCGGTGAGGGCAGGCCCGATCCAGCGCGCCGAAGCGGCCGGAACCATCGCGAAATAGCACCAGGTCCTGGCCCAGCAGGCGCACGGCCTTCAGCGGCCGCAATGCCATGGCCGGGTCCAGCGCCGGGTCGAATTCGTCCAGCAGTGCGGCCGGCTGCCAGTAGCGGCGCAGCAAGCCGCCGCAGGCCGTGCCCGGACCGACACGGGTCAGCAGTTCATTCTGTTCGGCTCTCATGGTGCTTCCAGTATCTTGTCCGGACGGTATTTCTGGATCATCCGCTCCAGCGGCGCCCGAACATCAGGCGGTACTCGTAGCTGTCGACTTCCTTGCGCGAGAAGACCAGGACTTCGCTCCAGCCTTCATTGCGGATCACCCACAGGCCGCTGAGCTCGTTGGCAATGGCCGCCGAAGTGCGCAACGGTGCAGCGCGGCGCGAGAACACCACGTCGTGCACCTCCACCATGGGTTCGGTGAACAGAAAGCGCTCGGGCTGCTTGGTCCATTCGCGGGCCCGGGGCGTTGGGTCGAGGCTGTCGTCCAGCACCATGCTCTCGACCCAATTGCGTGGCAGCTCCAGTGTGCGTATCTGGCAGCCATGCTTGGCCGCGATCACGGCCAGCAGTTCCAACACCAACCCGCCCGTTTCCTGACCCGGCGTGACGATGGTGTAGGGCGGAAAGCCGCCGGGCGCCACGTTCAGGCGTATCACCTCCGTGGCCAGTGCGCTGAGCCAGACACCCAGCAACAGGCAGGCGCCCACGGCCCGGGGCACGAGCCGGTGAAGAAAGGTGCATGGCAGGCAGGGCACGGTCCCAGTCTAGCGCCATTCCAGCACTGCGTGACCGTTCGTAGCGGCCGCTCAGGCTTGTGGGTTGCTGTGGCCCGGGTCGGTGCCGGACCAGACTGGCGCACTGGTGTGCGCCAGGTGCTTGCGGATGTCGGCCGGCCAGTTGCGGCTGAACGCCAGAAACGCTGACTGGTCGGCATTGAACAAGGCGCGCGTGGCCTCCTCGAAGCCACTGCGGTTGCCGGCCATGGCCGACATGAAGCGGTAGCTGACCTCCTGCGCCTGGCGCACGCGATCGCGCCCGCTGTCGCTGCGGCTGGCAACTTCCACCAGTTTGCGCAGCGTGACGGAGGCACTGCCGCGTTGTCGGCTCAACCATTCCCAATGGCGCGGCAACAGGGTCACCTCACGTGCCACCACGCCCAGGCGCGGCCGGCCCGGGCGCCGCGCCGCGTCCGCCGGCTCGGTGCTGTCGGATGCCGATGCTGGCACGGTGCCGGCGTCGGTGTTGGGTGTCAGGCGTTGCAGCACGGCGCTCACCGGTCCCTGCCAGTCCAGATCAAACTGCTCGCCGCTGATGTCGTCGAACAGCAGCACCGGGCTGCCCGGATCGGCATCCAGGGCCTGCTTGACGGCGGGTGCCACGCGTTGCAGCGCGCCGCTGGCCAGGCGCCGTGGTCCGAGGAAAGCAGTGCACAGGGTGTCGGGTGTCGGGGTCATGTGGCTCCGGATTGGATGGTTCCAGCTTGCGCAATGTGCCCGGGTGATATGGGTTTGTCCATGGCCCGGCGCTGCACCGAGGGTTTATCCTTGTCACTTGTCGCCATGGCGCGACGCCCGCCATCACCATTGACCATGAAGCTCCACAACTACTTCCGCTCTTCGGCCTCGTTTCGGGTGCGCATTGCCCTGGAGCTCAAGGGCCTGGCCTACGAATATGTGCCGGTGCACATCGCCCGCGGCGACCACCGCAAGCCGCCTTTTTCCGAGCTCTCGCCCGACATGCTGGTGCCGATGCTGGAGGTGCAGGGCGCGCGGCTGACCCAGTCCATGGCCATCATGGAATACCTGGACGAGACCTATCCGGCGCCGGCGCTGCTGCCTGCGGACGCGCTCGGCCGGGCCACAGTACGGGCCATGGCCCAGACCGTGGCCTGCGAGATCCATCCTCTGAACAACCTGCGGGTGTTGAAGTACCTGGTGCGTGAGCTCGGTGTGGCCGAGGATGCCAAGAACAGCTGGTACCGGCACTGGGTGCGCGATGGCCTGGAGGCCTTCGAGCGCGAACTGCTGCTGGCCGACGCGGTACGCGCACCGGCAGCGGCGGGTCCTTTCTGCCACGGCGACACCCCCACCATGGCCGACTGCTGCCTGGTGCCCCAGATCTTCAACGGCCGGCGCTTCAACGTGAACTTTGACGGCCTGCCGCGCACCATGGCCGCCTTCGAGGCCTGCATGGCACTGCCGGCCTTCCAGCGCGCCCAGCCCTCCGCCTGTCCGGATTTCGAGGCTTGAGTTTGAACGCGGTCCATCCTGACTGGCTGATCCCCAAGTGGCCGGCACCGGCTGGGGTAAGCGCCTTGTTCACCACCCGCGCCGGGGGCCGCTCGCATGCGCCGTATGACACGCTGAACCTGGGCGACCATGTGGGCGACCATGCGCTGGATGTGGCAGCCAATCGGGCCCTGCTGCACCAGGCCATCGGCGCGCATCCGGTGTTCATGGCGCAGGTGCATGGCAGCGATGTGCTGGAACTCGACGCCCGCACACCCCACGGCCGCAGCGCCGATGCCAGCGTCAGCCTGGAGCCCAACGTGGCCTGCAGCGTGCTGGTGGCGGATTGTCTGCCCGTGCTGTTCACCTGTGACAGCGCCGCGCTGGTGGGTGCGGCGCATGCCGGCTGGCGCGGCCTGTGCGGACAGCAGGGCCAGGGTGTGCTGGAGACCGCGCTGGAGCAGTTCGTGACGTTGGGCCACCGCAACCACGCCTGGCGCGATGGCCAGGCGGTAGCTGGTGAGATCCTGGTGTGGCTGGGGCCTTGCATCGGCCCGCAGGCGTTCGAGGTCGGCCCGGAAGTGCGGGAGGTGTTTGTGGCCCAGGACCCGGCCGCTGCCGAGCACTTCAGGCCCGCTGACCGGGGCAAGTGGCTGGCAGACTTGCAGGGCCTGGCACGGCAACGACTGGCGGCCCTGGGCATCAACCGCATTTATGGCAACGACGGCAGCAGCGGCTGGTGCACCGTGGCCAACCCCTCACGCTTTTTCTCGCACCGGCGGGATCAGCGGCTGCTCGGCGGCAGTGGCCGCATGGCCGCCTGCATCTGGCGCAGTTGAGACTGCTTCCTCTGCGGCCTGGCGCTGCAACAGGGCTTCGCGCTGGCGCAAGGCCCTGCGCCGCGCGGGCGTGCGCATTAGGTAAAGCACCAATGCCACAGGTGCCAGTCCATAGAGTACAAAGGTGATGACACCACCGAGTACGCTGCCATTGGCGCTGGTGGCCTCCACAACACCCATCATCAGAGCAACATAGAGCCAGGCGATGGGAACAATGAACATGACAAGATTTTCGCCGCTGTCAGGTTTCTGAAGGTTCAGGCCGACGATACTAGGGTTATTACCAATAAGCGTCTGAGGAGACACCGTGGACCAGCCGAACATCGACTTTTGGACCAACTCGGCCCAGCAATTCCAGCAATTGTTTGGCGAAAGCTGGACCAAGGCGCTGCAGTCCTTCCAGCAGCTGGACCCGTCGCAGGCCGGCGGTGGCCTGTCGGCCGTGCCGGCCGCAGCGCAATTGAGCTTTTCGCCGGCGAAGCTGCAGGAGCTGCAGCAGCAATACATGAAGGATGCGGCAGAGCTTTTCACGCAGGGCTTTGCGGCCTCGGGCTTTGGCAAGGACAAGCGCTTTGCCGGCGAGTCCTGGTCCAGCAACCCGGTGGCTGCCTTCGCCGCCGCCACCTACCTGCTCAATGCCCGCACCCTGATGGGCCTGGCCGACGCGGTCGAGGCCGACGCCAAGACCCGGGCCCGCATCCGCTTCGGTATCGAGCAGTGGATGGCGGCCTCTGCCCCCAGCAATTTCCTGGCATTCAATGCCGAGGCCCAGAAGAAGGCGATCGACACCAAGGGCGAGAGCATCGCGCAGGGTATGCAGAACCTGGTGCACGACATCCGCCAGGGCCATGTGTCGATGACCGACGAGAGCCAGTTCGAGGTGGGTCGCAATGTCGCCACCACCGAAGGCGCGGTGGTGTTCGAGAACGCGTTTTTCCAGCTGATTGAATACAAGCCGCTCACCAAGCAGGTCTATGAGCGGCCGTTCCTGCTGGTGCCGCCCTGCATCAACAAGTTCTACATCCTGGACCTGCAACCAGAGAACTCGCTGATCCGCCATTGCGTGGAGCAGGGACACCGCACCTTCGTCGTGAGCTGGCGCAACCCGGACGCCAGCATGGGCAGCAAGACCTGGGATGACTACATCGAGCATGCAGCTATCAAGGCCATCGGTGTGGTGCAGGAGATCACCGGCGCCAGGAGCATCAACGCCCTGGGCTTCTGCGTGGGTGGCACCATCCTGTGCACTGCCCTGGCGGTGTTGGCCGCGCGTGGCGAAAAGCCGGTGGCCAGTGCCACCTTTCTGACCACGCTGCTGGATTTCACCGACACCGGCATCCTGGACGTGTTCATCGACGAGGCCTTCGTCAAGTACCGCGAGATGGAACTGGGCAAGGGCGGGCTGATGAAGGGTAGCGACCTGGCATCCACCTTCTCGTTCCTGCGGCCCAATGACCTTGTCTGGAACTACGTGGTGGGCAACTACCTCAAGGGCGAG
>JANMKM010000691.1:0-2913 GCA_031372035.1 Rhodoferax sp.
TTTGTCTTTGCCATCGCCGGCCGACTTGCACCCGACTACCGGGGTGCCTACTGGAACTTCTACTCCCTGAGCAATGGTGCGTTCTACATGGCGCCCAACACAAAGGCCGTCTTTGACGTACTGTGTGAGAACGGCTTTGAAGGCAAGCTCTCGGCGGACGCTCTTGGCATCACCGCCTGCCTGTACGCGTATAGCAATCTATCGTTTGGTCAAGACGACTTTGCCCAACGGTGTGCCCAGCAGTACCACCTGCTGCGCGACTACATGATGGACCACGCCGAGGTCCGGAGTATTCTCGGGGCCATCGACTGAGGTGGAGGGAGGGGGCGGCAAATGTCCAAAACTTGGCAAGGGTAGGGACCGGCTCCCAGGTTGTCCGTCCAGCTCGGGCCAGCTTCAAGCTTCTGCCCCCACTTCCCCCCACCATCGATCAGGGCAATGCCAGGCGAACCACATGCCAGCCATACTGGCCATCAAGAAAGTGCGCAATGAAAAAGAGAAGTATTGGCGTCGTCGTAGTCACCATTGCTGCTGGTCTGGCCGGCGCCAGCGTGACCTATTGGATCCTGAACGACAAGATGCAGTCCCGCGTGATGGAGGTGCAAGAAAAGGCGGAGTCGATCAAGGACGAGTTGTTTGGCTATACGAAATACACCGACTACATTTCCGCCGGAAAGCTGGTCATGACCGAGCAGGCAAAGTTCCTGGCAGCAAAGGTGGTGCGCGACTATGACGTGGTCGAGCACCTGGAAGCTGGACGATTCGGGTTGAAGTCGAACGCGACAGTGATCGTGTACTACAAGGTCGAGTATTCGTTCGGCTATGACCTCAAGCCGGAGAGCTATGAACTGCAGGCCACCCCTGCTGGAATTGAAGTCAAGCTCGGCAAGCCGATTCTTGTGGCGTCACCAGCTGTCACACCGCTAAAGCACGAAATCCCAAGCAGCGGACTATGGACCCAGGAGAAAGATGCAATCATTGCCATTCATCAGCGCCTGCCTGCACTGGCGCGCAACAATGGCATCTCCATGGCCCAGGATGAAGCAATTCGTGCGGTCTGCGAAAAGCGGTTGGTGGATTTCTTGCGGGACTTCATGGGTAAGCAGCCCGGGGTCAAGCATGTGCCGGCCATTGTTGTTGTGTACAAATAGGTCCAACAACGCCAGCTTGGTCAAGGAGGCCGCAAGTCCAGGCATGATCGAAAGAGTCATCGGCGCACATTTAGCGCGTGTTGCAATTGAGCGACTTCAAAAAAATTGGCGATGCCCTATTGAATCCTCGGGTATAGTACCCCTCGCGTATTCAAGCTACGCCGTTTTGGTCCGATTTCGCTAAATCAGACCCAATGGAGGAATGGCACTCGCGGCCATCGTTCTCCTAATACCCAAGTGGGAAAAAAGCGTGTCGGTGCAAAGCCGGGCCGCTAGGCCGTTTAGGTTGATCTTCATCCTGGACGGGAATAGACGTACCGGTTTTGCCTGGTGCGACACCTGCTACTCCACTTGAGGATTCTGCCAATGGCAGCACAAACTATTCTTTCTTCCGATGGGTCTGTCTACCCGATTGCGTCACCTGTCACGAGTGAGGCACCCAAAATCCCTGCCGACGCCGGCTTCGACCGTCTGGCAGTGCGTGATGCAGTTCAGAAATTTGCATTGGATGGCGCACAACCTCTTGACCCGAAGTCGTTCCCAAACCAGCCGCGCATCCCGGGAAACCAAGTTCTCCCGACCATTGCCAACCTCCAACACCTCCTGCGTGCATACGGGATCTACCCAAAATACAACGTAGTCAAGAAGAAGTTGCAGGTCACGGTGCAGGGCCATTGCGGATCCTTCGACAACCATGACAACGTGGTCCTGACTCAGGTCACCAGCCTGGCTGCACTCAACGGGTTTCCATTGGGCCAGATCGCTGGCCTGCTCATGGCGGTTGGCGACCGCAACCTTTACAACCCAGTGGCAACCTGGATCACAAGCAAGCCATGGGACGGCGTGGACCGCCTTCAAGCCATCTATGACACCCTGACCGAAGCCCAGGATTTTCCGAAACAGCTCAAGGAAACGCTGGTGCATCGCTGGCTGCTGAGTGCCGTCGCCGCGGCCTTGATGGCACATGGGTTTCGGTGTCGTGGTGCGCTAACTTTGCAGGGGCCGCAAGGCATCGGCAAATCCACCTGGGTCAACTCCTTGGTGCCTGATGAAGTACTACAGGCCGAAGTGATCTTGCTCAACCACCATCTCGACGGTAGCAACAAGGACTCGATCACGACGGCCATTTCCCACTGGATCGTTGAAATCGGCGAGCTCGACAGTTCCTTCAAAAAAGATATCGCCCGCTTGAAGGGTTTCCTTACTTCAAACAACGACAAGGTCCGCAGGCCCTATGGGCGGCTCGACTCCGAATATCCCCGGCGTACCGTGTTTTGCGCCACCGTCAACGACTCCAACTTCCTGATCGACCAGACCGGCAATTCGCGCTGGTGGACGATCCCCGTGACCAAAGTCAACTTCAAGCACGGGATCGATATGCAGCAGCTGTTTGCCCAGCTTGCGGTTGAGTTCGACGGCGGTGCCGCTTGGTGGCTGACTCCAGAAGAAGAAATCAACCTGGAACTGCAGAACAAGTCCCACCGTGTTGTCAGTGCCTTGCGCGAGCGCATCTTGGACGCGGTAGACCTGGACCGCGCTAGTGCCAGCAATCTGCCAGCATTGACGGCCATAGATGTATTGCGCCAGGTCGGAATCAGCTTTCCATCCAATCCGCAATGCAAGGAATGCGGTGGCATCCTCAGGGACATGTTCGGTGAGCCTAAGCGGATTCAGGGCCGTGATAGATGGCGTGTTCCTATGCGCACCCACGCACCGGCAGTTGTGCCTCCGGCTATCGACGACGCTGAATATTGACCTTGCC
>JANMKM010000040.1:0-8654 GCA_031372035.1 Rhodoferax sp.
GCTCGATGCGTGCCAGCAGGGCGGTCTGGTCGTGCGGGCTCATCCGGCCTTTCTCGACCCGGGCCTGGGTCAGCTTGGCCGAGTAGGCCTTGCCGAAGTCGGCGCGCTCCTGCGACACATCCTTGAGCACCGTGGCGATGCCGCGGCTGGCCTGGCTGTAGGCGATGCCGGCGCCCATCATGCCGGCGCCGAGCAAGCCAACCCGGGTCGGCTTGTAGGGCGGCACGCCCTTGGGCCGCGACTGGCCGCTCTTGATGGCGTTCATGTTGAAGAAGAAGGTGTTCACCATGTTCCGGGCCACCGGACCCACGGCCAGGCGCGCCAGGTAGCGGCTCTCGATCCGCAGCGCGGTGTCGTAGTCCACCTGGGCGCCTTCCACCATAGCGGCCAGCGCGGCTTCGGGCGCCGGGTACAGGCCGCGCGAGGTCTTCTTCAGCATCGCCGGGGCGGCCGCCAGCATCTGGGCGATCTTCGGCGTGCCGGGTGTGCCGCCGGGAATCTTATAGCTCTTGTCGTCGAAAGGATGGCGGGCTGTCGGGTTGTCGGCAATCCAGGCCAGGGCCCTCTCACGCAGCTCAGCGTTGCTGGCCACCAGTTCCTGCACCAGCCCCAGCTCCAGCGCCTCGCGCGGGCCAAACAGCTTGCTCTCCATCACATAGGGCTGGGCTCCCATCAGGCCCAGCAGCCGGGTCATCTTGGTGATGCCGGAGGCCCCGGGGATCAGGCCCAGTGTGATCTCGGGCAGGCCAAAGCGGATCTTCTTGTCGTCCACGGCAATGCGGTGGTGGCCGATCAGCGCCACCTCCCAGCCACCGCCCAGGGCCGACCCATTGAGGCAGCTGACCACCGGCTTGCCCAGGGTCTCCAAGGTGCGCATGTGGTGCTTCATCTGCTCGATCTCGCGGAACATCAGCGCGCCGTCACTCGGCTTGGTGCGCATCAGGCCCTTGAGGTCGGCGCCGGCAAAGAACGTGCTCTTGCTGGACGCCAGGATGATGCCGCGCAGCTGCTCCTGGTCGGCCACGACCCGGGCCGTGACCTCGCCCAGGTCCTGCTGCCAGTCCAGGCACATGGTGTTGACCGGCGAGCCGGGTTCATCAAAGGTGACGCTGGCGATGCCGTCTTGCAGTTCGTATTGGATGGTTTTCATGGAGCCGTTTTCCTTGTCATTGTTTTTGTGTGCGCAAGAGATGCCTTGTTCTACTCCCTGGCCCCTTTGGGGAGAGGGCGGGGGTGAGGGGCGCGTGCCGAGGCCCTCACCCTGACCCTCTCCCGCACGCGGGAGAGGGGACAAATTCAGCAGCGCTCGACAATCGTCGCGATCCCCATACCGCCGCCCACGCATAGCGTGGCCAGGCCGTAGCGCAGCTTGCGCCGGTGCAATTCGTCGATCAGGGTGCCCAGGATCATGGCGCCGGTGGCGCCCAGAGGATGGCCCATGGCGATGGCGCCGCCGTTGACATTGACCTTCTCGTGCGGCACACCCATCTCCTTCATGAAGCGCATGGGCACAGCGGCAAAGGCTTCGTTGATCTCGAACAGGTCGATCTGGTCGATGCTCAGGCCGGCCTTGGCCAGCGCCTTGCGGGCCGCCGGCATCGGGCCGGTGAGCATGATGGTGGGGTCGGCACCGCTGAGAGCCGCAGCCACGATCCGGGCCCGCGGCTTGAAGCCATGGGTCTTGCCGGCCTGTTCCGAGCCGATCAGGATCGCGGCGGCGCCGTCGACGATGCCGGAGGAGTTGCCGGCGTGGTGCACATGGAAGATCCGTTCCACCTGCGGGTAGCGGGTCAGCGCCACCTGGTCAAAACCCATGGCGCCGAGCTGGTCGAAGGCCGGCTTGAGCGATGCCAGCCCGGCCATGGTGGTGTGCGGCTTGATGAATTCATCGTGGTCCAGTATGGTCTGGTCCAGGAAGTCCTTCACCGGCACCACCGAGCCGGCAAAGAAGCCGCCCTCGCGGGCCCGGGCGGCGCGCTGCTGGCTCTCCATGGCAAAGGCGTCAACGTCATCCCGGCTGAAGCCTTCCATGGTGGCGATCAGATCCGCACCGATGCCTTGCGGCACAAAGGCCGTGGCCGAATTGGTCTCCGGGTCCTGGGCCCAGGGGCCGCCATCGGAGCCTATCGGCACCCGGCTCATGCTCTCCACGCCGCCGGCCACCACCAGGTCTTCCCAGCCCGAGCGCACCTTCTGCGCTGCCATGTTCACGGCCTCCAGGCCGGAGGCGCAGAAGCGGTTCAGCTGCACGCCGGCGCAGCGGAAGTCCCAGCCGGCCTTCAGGGCAGCCACCTTGGCGATCACCGAGCCCTGCTCGCCAATGGGTGAGACCACGCCCATCACCACGTCGTCCACCTGGCCGGTGTCAAAGTCGTTGCGGCGCTGCAGTTCGGTCAGCACGCCGGCCAGCAGGTTGACGGGCTTGACCTCGTACAGGCTGCCGTCCTTCTTGCCCTTGCCGCGCGGTGTGCGGATGGCGTCGTAGACATAGGCTTCGGTCATGGTGGGTCTCCAGTGGGATGGGTTCAGAGTTGGTAAACGCGCTGGGCATTGCCACCCAGGAACAGGGCCTGGGTACGGGCATCCAGGCCCAGAGCGTCCAGGCCGGCCAGCGCTTTGGCTGGTTCAATCATCGGATAGTTGCTGCCAAACAGAACCTTGGCCGCGCCGTGCGCGCGCAGGTAGTCGACCAGGGCCTGCGGATAGCGCTGCACGGTGTAGGCTGAGGTGTCAATGTAGAAGTTCTGGTGCTTGGTGGCAACCGCAATCGCCTCGTCGGTCCAGGGGTAGCCGATATGGCCGCCGACGATCACCAGCTCCGGGAAGTCGATCGCCACCTGGTCCAGGTAGATGGGGCTGCCCACTTCGGACGGCATCAGTGGGCCGGTATGCCCGATCTGGGTGCAAAAGGGCACCCCCATCTCGCAACAGGCAGCGTAGACCGGGTAGAAGCGCCGGTCAGTGGGTGGTACCTCCCAGAGCCAGGGCAGGATGCGGATCGCCTTGAAGCCCAGTTCCTGCACGCAGCGTCGCACTTCGCGCGTCGCCGCCATCGGTTTGGAAATATCGACCGACCCCACGCCTACCAGCCGTTGCGGTGCCTGGGCCACGAAGCCGGCGACCTCGTCATTGGAAATCATCACATGGCGTGGCGCCACCCAGGCGCAGATCAGGCTGCGGTCCACGCCGGCCTGGTCCATGGCCGCGATAGTGCTGGCCAGAGGCACTTCGGCCGGGGGAATCTCGGCCTTGCCCCAACGTCGCAGCGAAGCAAACATCGGGTCCTGGAGATGGCGCAGGGTGGGGTGCTGGGCCCAGGCGTCGATGATCATGTGCGGCTTGGCGTTCACGGCTTTTGCAGTATATTGCTTTTCACCAAGCAAATGCTCTGTAAAAATGGTGACACCCGCATGAAAGCTCCTGTGGCGCAAGACCTGACGGCACCTCTTCCTACCAGCCCGGGCTTCTCCCTGCGCCGGCGCCGCTTTGCGGCCCTGGTGGCGGCCACGCTGTCCGGCGGCTGGTGCGCCAGGGCGTGGCCGCAGTCCGGGCCGATGTATCTGGCGGACATGCACTCGCACTATGGCCAGTTCCTGCCGCGCTTCTTCGGCTTCGACCTGACGCGCCACATGCGCGAGACTGGCACCACGCTGCTGGCCTGGTCGGTCACGGACGACCACCGCTGGATCGGTAGCACGCCTGCTGGTTTTCGCCAGACCCGCGAGCCCGCACCGGGCGAGCTGTGGGAATCGTTCCAGAAGCGGCTTGCCGGCTACCAGGAGAAGCTGCTGCAATGGAAGGTCACCATGGCTTTGCGCTCCGGTGACGTCGATGCGGCCCTGGCCGGCGAGCCGCGGGTGCTGCTGGCCACCGAAGCCGCCAATTTCCTGGAAGGGAAGTTGGAGCGGGTGGCCCAGGCCCATGCTCTGGGTGTGCGCCACATGCAGCTGGTGCATTTCATCCAGAGCCCGCTGGGCGACCACCAGACCGCCAATCCGCAGCACGGTGGGCTGACCGCGTTGGGTATCAGCGTGGTGCGGGAGTGCCAGCGCCTCGGCATCGTGGTCGACCTGGCCCATGGCACGGCGAATCTGGTGGACGGCGCGCTCGATGCCTGCGACGCGGTGCCGGTGTGGTCGCATTCCTGGATCTCGCCGCAGGGCGGCAGCTGGCAAGACCCCGGCTACATCGCGCGTTCGCTGTCGCCGGCCGCGGCCCGCAAAATAGCCGCGCGCGGTGGCGCCGTCGGCCTGTGGACCGTGCGCGTCAAGGGCGACCCGGCCTATCCGGTACACAACGCCAGCACCTTTGCGGACGAGATGCTGCGCATGTGCGAGCTGATCGGCCCGGAGCATGTGGCCTTCGGCACCGATATGGAGGGCGCCGGGCCGGGCCCGATACTTTCCAACTACGTGGACCTTCGTGAGGTGGCGGACCTGCTGGTGCGCCGCGGCCTGAGCGAGGCCAGCCTGCGCAATGTGTTCATTGGCAACTACGCCCGCATCGTCAAGCAGGCCATGCAGGGCGCCAAACCCGTTTAGGGAAGCGCTTCCTCCAGGAGACAAGCATGATTGAACGTACCCTTTTTTCGTCAGACCACGAGGCCTTCCGTGACAGCTTTCGCCGCTTCATCGCCAACGAGATCGCGCCTTTCCATGCCGACTGGGAGGAGCAGGGCTATGTGGACCGCGCGGTCTGGAACAAGGCCGGCGCCAACGGCTTTCTGTGCCTGACCATGCCCGAGGAGTATGGCGGTGCCGGGGCCGACAAGCTGTATTCCGTGGTCCAGTTCGAGGAGATGCACCGCGCCGGCTTCACCGGCCTGGGCTACAGCCTGCACAGCGAGATCGTGGCGCCCTACATCCTGCACTACGGCACGAATGAACAGAAGGCCAGGTACCTGCCCAAGCTTGCCAGCGGCGAGATGATTGGTGCCATCGCCATGAGCGAGCCGGCGGCCGGCTCCGACCTGCAGGGCATCAAGAGCACGGCCATCAAGCAGGCCGACGGCAGCTATTTGCTCAACGGCAGCAAGACCTTCATCACCAACGGCTGGCATGCGGACCTGGTGATCGTGGTGGCCAAGACCAACCCTGCCGCCGGCGCCAAGGGCACCAGCCTGTTGCTGGTGGAGCGCGGCATGCCCGGCTTTGCAGCCGGCAAGCGGTTGAAGAAGCTCGGCCTGAAGGCGCAGGACACGTCGGAGCTGTTCTTTGACAACGTGCACATTCCGGCAGGCAACCTGCTGGGTGGCGAAGTGCAGGAGAACCGCGGTTTCATCTGCCTGATGGAGCAGTTGCCCTGGGAGCGGATGCAGATTGCCATCGGCGCGGTGGCCTCCAGCCAGGCCGCCATCGACTGGACCGTGGCCTATGTGAAGGAGCGCAAGGTGTTCGGCGCGCCCGTGTCGTCGTTCCAGAACACCCGCTACACCCTGGCCGAGCTGCAGACCGAGGTCCAGGTGGCGCAGGTGTTCGTTGACAAGTGCACCGAGCTGGTGGTGCGGGGCAAGCTCGACACCGCCACCGCCAGCATGGCCAAGTACTGGTGCACCGACCTGCAGTGCAAGGTGATGGACGAGTGCGTGCAGTTGTTTGGCGGCTATGGCTTCATGTGGGAGTACCCGATCACCCGCGCCTACGCCGACGCCCGCGTCGGCCGCATCTACGGCGGCACCAATGAGATCATGAAGGAAGTCATCACCCGTGCCATGGGGCTCGGGGCAAAGTAGTCGGTCTCAATGAAGAACGCAAGATGTTGCGTGGCGATACGCACGTTGCTGTTGATCTGGGGGCTTTGCGCTTTGCAAGGCGTTCAGGCTGGGGATGCCATGGTGTTCGAGTCGCAGGTCTCGGCACTCGCGTGTCTGGACACAAGCACCCATGCGGGCAAGCCGCCGCAGTACCCGCCTGATGCACTGGAGCGCCGGGATCCTGCAGTGGTTCGGGTGCGCGTGACCTTTGCGTCTGCGGATGCAGCACCTCAGGCCAAGGTCTTCTACAACTCTGGCCAGGACACGTTCGCTCAGGAAGTGCTCCGGTATGTGCAGGCCTATTGACTTCCATGTTTGCCACAGGGCGCAGCGCCGGTGGAAGCAACGCAGGAGTTCAACTTCGATCCGCGCGACGGTCGCAAGGTGGTGCCATCGACACTGCGCAATGGCCCATCAACAGCCCAACTGGTCAGGTGTGTCGACTTTGGCCAGGGCAAGCTGCAGTTCATGGGCGAAGCCACGGTCATCGTGGAAGCAAAGTTTGTCGACCCCGGGAAAGGGCCGAGCACAAGGGTCGTGTACCAGAACGGGCCGCGGGCAATAGTCAACCACGTGCGCGAACACGTGGAGCGCTATCGGATGCCTTGTCTGGTGGCATCGGAGGGGCCGTTGGTTGCGACGCAGCGTTTCCGGTTCAAGTATGAGGATAACGCCAGCTACCGGCTCAAGGATATGCATCTGACGCAGTTCCTCCAGAACGTCGAAAACCTGCAGTTGCAAAAGGTCCGCTTCGACTTCAACACCATGGGCTGCCCGTTCGAGCTTGAGTTCCAGCCGTACCAACCCTATGCCAGGAACCGGATCGGTGAGTTGGAAAGTGCCAACCCGAATCGACGAGAGTTCATTGAATGGTTGGTGCTGCTCAAGATGGACCTGCCAGCTAAAGTGGTGCCCCATGTCATCGGCGAGGAGATGCGCATAGCGGTGCCGTGCATGGTGATCGACCTGACATAGCCTGGATCGAAATTACTGCCATCGCGGACCAGTCCGGCGGCCACCTTGTTGCTACTCAATTGGTAGTGCTCTGCGCTTCATACATGCGCCTTACAGCCAACTTCGTCAATGAAATGGTGGACTCCGGAGCTGACTCTTGTAAAAGTGGTCAAACACCCTCTCTGAACGGCTGAGGATGTCCTCCTGGTCGAAGGCGCTTTCGGGCAGTTGATCAAACAGGTAGTCGAAGATTTCGGCCTTCATCTGCGCCTGCAGCGCTGCGCGATCGCGGAGATATTCCAGCTGGTTGATTGCGCCCAGCAGCTTGGCCAGCAGTTCTTTGGCTACGGACTTGATCTTCTTGATGTCGGCGGCGCTCAGCGCGGTCTTCTCCTTGCACAGTAGCTGGTAGATCGCGCGCTGGTCCTCGTTCTCAAACCCTTCTGCAATATAGGCACGCTCTTCGGCATTCATGGCATCGTTGTGGCGCGCCAGTTCCTCGAACACCCGCTGGATCTCGGTTGCGTCCTTGTCACGGTTGTACTCGGCAATGATTTCCTGATAGCGCTGGTACAGGTCGATACGCAGCGGGTTCTTCTGCAGCATGGCCAGCAGCCGGGCCTCAATGCGCTCCTGCAGACTCAGCATCTCGGTTTGCTTGTAGGCGCTCTGGGCAAATTCCGCCTGCAGCCGTACAAAGTCAATTTTCGACAGGTCGTAGCTGCCGGTACGCGTCGGTGCTTGCGCTTGCGGGGCCAGTGCCGCGTCCACCACCGTCTGCAGGCCCCGCAGTACCTGGCTCACATCGACGGGCGCACCGCGCTTTTGCAGCAGGTTGTAAATGGCGGCAATGGCTGCCTCCTGTGCGCCGTAGGCTGCCAGACATTCATGCGGAAAAAGGTTCAGTCGCCTTTCTTCCACATCCTGCGCCAGCACCTCAAAGGTCTTTCGCGTTTCGGCAGTTGCGCTCAGCGCTTCGCGCGCCTTGTGCAGTTCCGTGGATATTTCAAACTCCTTGGCTTGGGCGTCCATCAGCTGCTGCAAGTCGTAGCCGTTGGCCAGCAGATGGGCACGGGTGCGGGCGATGCTGGCCGCATACTCCACCTGCATGCCCTGGTCCGGTTCCTGCAATGGGTCCAGCGCAGGGTCGCCGGGAGCACTGTCCCGCTTCTGGGCAAAGGTGGCCAGGGCTGCGCGCAGGCTCTTGAGCATGCCGTTGTAGTCCACGACCAGCCCGTTCTTCTTGCCCGGCGCCCTGCGGTTCACCCGGGCAATGGCCTGCATCAGGGTGTGCCCCTGCATGGGCTTGTCCAGGTACAGCGTGGCCAATGGCTTCACATCAAAGCCGGTGAGCCACATGGCGCACACAATCACCACCCGAAACGGGTGCTCGGCTTTCTTGAAGTCTTCTTCCAGTGTGCGCTGGTTCATCTTGTCGCGGTGCGGTTTGATGTCCAGGCCCCAAGCGGCAAAGTCTGCGCGTTCGGTGGAGCTCTGGCTCAGCACCACGCACATTTCGGTTTGGCGCATCCAGTCCACCTTGCGCAGCTGATCCAGCAACAGGGCGTCCGGCTGCCGGTTCAGTGCGGTGTAGCGGCCGAGCTCGGCCAGTGCATGGCTGTGCAATGCGTCGGCGCGCTGCTTCCAGGCATCAGCAATCAACCCATGCATGCGCACGCAGGTGCGCTTGTCCAGGCACACCAGCATCGCCTTGCCGTGGCCGCCCATCATCTTCCAGCGGTCCGAGTAGTGGCGCACAAAGTCGTCTGCCACCTTCTGCAACCGCGTGGGCAGGGTCAGCACAAAGCCCTCGGTGTTGAGCTCCTTGTAGAGCTTCTCTTCCTGCTCCTCCGTCAGGTCGCCTTCGGCTGCCAGCGTATCAATGCGCTCCTTGATGCGCTGGTTGATGGCTGCGTCCACAATCTGCAGCTTCTCGCCATGCGGCTCG
>JANMKM010000042.1:0-4614 GCA_031372035.1 Rhodoferax sp.
GGACGGCGCCAAGGGTGGGTTGCTGCGCGCCAGCGGGAACCTGGAGTTGGATGTATTCGGGTTTTTCCAGGCCAGTGGCAGCTTTGCGGTGGAGAAGAGCACGGAGGTGGTGACGCTGGGTGGTGGGGCGTCTGTATCGAGCGACATGCTGCGCGTGGGCGCGGTGGTCTCTGATGCGTTTGCCGGGGTGGGTGGTGGCACGGATGGGGCCATAGGGCTGGAGCTGCACGGGGTGGCGTTCGGGCTGGTGCTGGCCAGTGACCAGGCGGATGCGGCACGCAAGTGGACGGGTCTGCGGGCTACGGCCGACAGCGTGGAGTTTGTGGGCATCCAAGGGCTGAAGGTCGGCGCCGATGATCTGCTGGTCAAGGTCAACCGAGCGGCCACGGATGGCAGCCTGATCGACTTCCTGGCCAACAACGTGGAAGTGGCCACGGGGCCGAGCAGCAGCGTGACGCTGGACATGGATGCCAGCAAGGGTGCGTTGCTCGAGGCCAGCGGCAACCTGACGATCGACGCCTTTGGCTTCTTCCAGGTGGCAGGAGGCTTTGCGGTGCGCAAGGCCAGCGAGACCGTCACGCTCAACGATGGGGACGAGGCCACCAACAAGGCTGCCAGCGAAGTGGCGGTGGACCTGCTGAGCATCGGTGCGAGCAACGTCAGCGCCTTTGCCGGGCTCAAGGGCGGCACGCAGGATGAACTGGGCTTGAAGCTGCAGGGCGTGGACTTTGCGCTGGCCCTGATGAGCGAGCAGCTGCCCGCCAACAGCACCGCCACGGCGCGCAAGTGGACAGCGGTGCAGGCGGGTGCGACCGAAGTGTCCTTTGTGGGTGTGACGGGCTTGACCGTCTCGGCCGACACGGTGCAGGTGCAGATCAACCAGGAGGCGCTGGACCACACCGTGGTGGACTTTGCGGCCTCCAGCCTGGAGGTCATGACCGGCCCGGGCGCGAGCCTGACGCTGGACATGGATGGAGCCGATGGTGCGTTGCTGCGCGCCAGCGGCAACCTCACGATCGACGTCTTCGGCTTCTTCCAGCTCGACGGCGGCTTTGCCATCGAGAAGAAGAGCGCCAGCCTCAAGCTCTCGGACGCCAGCAGCGTGGCGGTGGACCTGCTGACCATAGGCGGCTCGGGCATCAACGCCTTTGCCGGCCTCAACGGCGGCACCGACGAGGCTATTGGGCTGGGCCTGGGCGGGGTGGACTTCGGCCTGGTGCTGGCCAGCGAGAAGCCGGCTGCGGGCGGTGCTGGAACAACGCCGGTGCGCAAGTGGACCAGTTTGCAGGCCGAAGCGGAGTCGGCGGCACTGCTGGGCATCGAAGGCCTGACGCTGGCCGGGGACACGCTCAGTGTGGAGATCAACCGGGCAGCGGCTGATGGAACGCTGGTGGACTACGCCGCGCAGAGCCTGGACGTGGCCAATGGTCCGAACGGCAGCGTGATGACGCTGGAGATGGACGGTGGCGATGGTGCGCTGCTGCGCGCCAGCGGCAACCTGCATCTGGACGTGTTCGGCTTCTTCCAGGCCGATGGCGGCTTTGCGATCGAGAAGAAGACCAGCATCATCACCCTGGCCAAGGCTGCAGCGCAGGCGCAGGCCGAAGAGGTGACGGTCAACCTGCTGACCATTGGCGGCAGCGGCATCGAGGCCTTTGCCGGCATCAAGGGCGGCAGCGCCGAGGCGCTGGGCCTGGCCATGACCGGGGTGCAATTCGGCCTGGCGCTCATGAGCGAGAAGCCAGCCGCTGGTGCTGCGCCCTCGGCGCGCAGCTGGACCAGCCTGAAGGCCAGCGCGGCCAGCGTGGGCTTTGTGGGGGTGGACGGCCTGACGGTATCGGCCACCGATCTGGAGGTCGAGGTCAACCGTGCGGGGGTGGCGACGGATAAGGTGGTGGACTACAAGGCCAAAGCCCTGGACGTGCACACCGGGCCGGGCAACACGCTGACGCTGGACATGGATGGCAAGGACGGAGTGCTGCTGCGCGCCAGCGGCCATCTGGAGATTGATGTCTTTGGCTTCGTGCAGCTCGAAGGCGACCTGGCGCTGCAGAAGTCCGATGCCAGCGTGCAGGTGCTCGCTGCCGGCGCGAGCTCCAGCAGCGCCGTGGATGTGGACCTGCTGACCATTGGCGGCAGTGGTCTGAACGCTTTTGCCGGTGTGCATGGGGGCACGGACGAGCAGATCGGGCTGCAGCTCGAAGGCGTGGGCTTTGCGCTGGCGCTGCTCAGCGACAAGGCGGACCCGGCGCGCAAGTGGACCAGCCTGCAGGCCAGCGCTGACCAGGTTGCCTTCGACGGCATCGATGGCCTGACGCTGAGCGCCGACACCCTGGAGCTGGCGATCAACCGCGCGGCCACCGACGCCAGCCTGGTGGACTACGCCAGCGAGAACCTGCCGGTGCGCACCGGCACGCAGGGCAGTACGCGGGAGCTGGACATGGCCGCCAGTGACGGCGCCTTGCTGCGCGCCACGGGCCATCTGGATATCAACGTCTTCGGCTTCTTCCAGGTCGAGGGTGACTTCGGCTTCGAGAAGCGCAGCGCCGATGTGACGCTGTCCAATGGCGATGAGATCAGCGTGGACCTGCTGGCCCTCGGCGGGCACAACATCAACGCCTTTGCCGGCATCAACGGCGGCACCGATGACGCCGTGGGCCTGTCGCTGGGGACGGCCGACTTTGCGCTGGCCTTGATGACCGACAAGGCGGCACCCACGCACAAGTTCACCAGCCTGCAGGCCACGGCCGGCCTGGCGGAGTTCATTGGTGTGGAGGGCCTGACGCTCTCGGCGCAGGACCTGGCCGTCACCGTCAACCAGGGTGTGACGCTTGCCGGGCAGCCGGCCAGCACCACCGCACAGAACACCCAGCTGTCCTTGAGCATCCCGGGCGACACCGTGGGCACCGTCGTGCTCCACAAGGGCACGGACAGCGCCAACCTGGTGCTGGGCGGCAAGCAGAGCAACGCGCAGATCATCAACAGCCTCAAGGGCGCGCTGGAGTCGCTCGAGGGCATCGGTGCGGGCAACGTACTGGTCAGCGGCACCCGTCTGGGCGGCTACACCATCGAGTTCAAGGGTGCGCTGGCCGGACAGGACGTCACGGGCATCAGCCTGAGCACCCAGGCGGCGGCCATCAGCGCAGTGGTCAGCCAGACCCAGGCGTCGCAGGCCGGCGTCAACGAAGTCAAGCAGATCAGCATCGAGACGCTGCGTGGCACGCCCGTGGCGGTGGATGTGGCCATCAGCCAGGTGGTGGCGATGAAGCCCGGTGTGAGCGAGATCAAGTCGCTGGTGTTCACCAAGCCCTACAGCGCCACGGGCTCGTACCAGATCAGCATGGCCGGTGCGCAGACCCAAAGCGTGGTGTTCGCGCAGGAGAACCAGCAGGCCAACATCCAGAACATCCGCAACGCCTTTGCCGCGTTGCTGGGCACGGCCACGAGCAACATCGAAGTCAGCTTTGACAGCAGCTATGTCGGCGGGCACCGCTACGACATCCGCTTCAAGGGCACGCTGTCGAACCGGGACCTGGCCGACATCAGCGTCACCGAGAGTATGAACGGCGAGGTCCTGCCGCTGAACAAGCAGCAAGGTGCCCCCGCCACGGGCGAGACCCAGCGCGTCAAGATCGACACCCAGGCCAGCGGCAGCTTCACGCTGGCGCTGAAGTACCAGACCAACGTGGTCTACACCACCGCGCCCATTGCGCTGGGCGCCAGCGCGGCCACCGTGCAGGCGGCGCTCAATACGGCCATCGCCCAGGTGGGCTCCAGCACGGTGACGCTGGAGGCCGGTGGCGCCTACCTGATCGCCTTTGCCGGTGGTCTGGCCGGGCGCGATGTGGCGCCACTGCAGGTGCAGGTGGACGCGGGCTCGGCCACACCGAGCGGCAGCTTCCAGATCGAATACCAGGGCGTCAAGACTGCGGCGATTGCCTACAGCGCCAACAGCGCCACCATGGCGGCCAACATCCAGGCGGCGCTGCGGGCGCACCCCGGCATCGGCGCGGGCAACGTGCTGGTGAGCTTCGATGCGGCTAACTCCGAAGGTGGCATTGCCAGCTACGCGGTGCGCTTCCAGGGCACGCTGGCGCAGCAGGACATTGACAACTTCACCAGCCACTTTGGCAGCCTGAACCTGGCCACGGTCACGCCTTATGAAGTGACGGCCGGAGCCCAGCCTGTGGGCGAAGAGCAAACCGTCAAGATCACGACCAGCGCCACGCAGGCCAGCTTTGTGCTCAAGCTGGTGCACGCCGGGCAGATCTACACCAGCGGCGCAATAGCGTTGGACGCTGCAGCAGCAGATGTGCAGGTCGCGCTCGATGCGATGTTTGCGCAACTCAGCGGCGCGCAGGTCGATGTGCTGAGCTGGAGCGGCAAAGCGCTGACGCTGTCCATGGGCGGCACGCTGGCAGGCATCGATGTGGCGCTGATGACGGTCACCGCCAGCGCGCAGGCCGGCAGCGCCGAGCTCACAACCGTGCAGCAGGGCTCCAGCCAGACCAAGGCCGCAACACCACCGCAGACGCTGGTGGTGGACTACAGCGACGGCAAGACCGATCTCACCATCCTCACCGGCCCGGACTCCGACTTCAGCTTCACACTCGA
>JANMKM010000062.1:0-14247 GCA_031372035.1 Rhodoferax sp.
GAGACGGTGCCAAAGTCAGAGAAATTTTGATTCAGGGATTGGTCATCCACCGAATAGGAGAGGTTGCCGACGTAAAGTTTCTTGCCCATTTCGGGATCTTTCAAAAAAGCGACCGCGGCTTCAAAGAACCGCGGGACGCGGGGAATGACGGTTTTGGTTGAAAACCATCAACGGAAAAAAGGAGGGTGGAACTAAGGCTCGCCACTTGGGGGAGTTTGACGACCGGGAGGGCCGAGACTATCGGCCTAAGAGGTGCTGGGGTCGTGTGTGGGGTGCCACACGCTCTGTCAGACTGCAGCTACCGCAAAGCAAGCAATTTGCGGGAACAACGGTATTTTACGCTTTATTCAACGACCACGCTTTCAACGCCCCAGCGCTGCAATCCGCCGGCAGTGTTCCAGCGCCGCAGCGATCAGGTTCTGGTTGGCCTCGGCCGTGCGGAAGGCCGAGTGGGCAGACAGCGTCACATTGGGCAAGGTGGTGAGCACATGCCAGCAACTGCCCAAGTTCGACAAAGCGCACGCCTGTGAATGCCTTCGGGCTGCGGTTCCAGGCTAGCACCCGCATGCCCATGCCCAAAGCGAGCCGAGCCACCTCCGCCGCAATTCCGCCGAAGCCGAGCAAACCAATGGTGCGGCCGGTAAGCTGCATTGCATCCGTGCGCAGCCAGTTGCCGGCGCGCATATCGCGGTCCATGCGCGCGAAGCCGCGCGCGGCGGCCCACATCAGCGCCACAGCGCACTCCGCCATCGCCGTGTCGCCATAGCCCTTGATGGTATGCACCGCAATGCCGAGTTCACCCAGTTCCTCCGGGTTCATGTAGCTGCGCGCACCGGTGCCCAGGAAAACGACATGCTTCAGGCCCGCGCATTGGCGTGAAACGGGCGTGGGCAAGCTGGTATAACCCGGCAGGAGCACGCTTGAACCCGATCCATCACTTGCTACCCCACTGGCTGCGGCATTACCCCAGGGAGCACCTTGGCGCCGACCTGCTCGCCGGTGCAGTGGTCGCCGTATTGGTGTTACCGCAAAGCCTGGCCTATGCCATGCTGGCCGGCCTGCCACCCCAGCTGGGCCTGTATGCGAGCATCCTGCCGGTGCTGGCCTACGCGCTGGTAGGCAGCAGCATGACGCAGGCCGTGGGGCCGGTGGCCATCACGGCCATCATGACCTTCTCGCTGCTGAGTCCGCTGGCGGCCCCTGCGGGCCCGCAATACCTGGCGCTGGCGGCCATGCTGGCCCTGCTCTCCGGGTTGATGGTGCTGGCACTGGGCGTGCTGCGGCTTGGCTTCCTGGCCAACCTGCTCAGCCGTCCGGTGGTCAGCGGCTTCATATCCGGCTCGGCCCTGCTGATCCTGATGAGCCAGATCAGGCTGCTACTGGGCGTGCAGGTGCACGGTGCCAGCACCTGGGAACAGTTGCGTTCGACGCTGGAGCAGGTGCCGCACAGCAATCTGGCCACCCTGGCGCTGGGCGGCGTCGGCGTGCTGCTGTTGCTGGCCGCCCGGCGTTCACTCGCCAGACTGCTGGTGCATTGGGGCGTGTCGCAGCCGGCAGCGGAGATGGCTGCGCGCCTGGTTCCGCTGCTGCTGGTTCTGGCCGGCACCCTGGCCGTGGTGGCACTGAACCTGGACCGGACCCACGGCGTGGCTGTGGTCGGCCCGGTGCAGGGCGGCCTGCCGGAACTGGCGCTGAACCTGCGCGATGTCCCGCAGCTGGGCCAGCTGCTGGTTCCGGCGCTGATCCTGGCCTTCATCGGTACGGTGCAGAACATCACGATGGCGCAGGCGCTGGCCAGCAGGCGGCGGGAGCGGGTGGATGCCAACCAGGAGCTGGTGGGCCTGGGGCTGTCCAACGTGGTTGCCGCCTTTTCTGGCGGCATGCCGGTGGGCGGCGGCCTGTCGCGCTCCGCGGTGAATGTGGCGTCCGGCGCCCGCACGCCGCTGGCCAGCATCGTGTCGGCGCTGGGCATGCTGGTCATCGTGCTGCTGGGCACGGACTGGTTCACCCGCATCCCGCTGGCCATCCTGGCGGCCAGCATCATGGTGGCTGCTGTCAGCATGATCGACCTGGCGGAGCTGCGCCGGGCCTGGGCCTATGACCGTGCCGATGCCTTTGCCTTCATCGGCACCGCACTGGGTGTGCTGGCCCTGGGCCTGCAGCTGGGCATCATGCTGGGGGTCGGCCTGTCACTCGCCACCCTGCTCTACCGCAGCAGCGCACCGCACATCGCAGTCGTGGGCCGTATTGTCGGCACCGAGCACTTTCGCAATGTCGAACGCCACGGGGTCGAGACCCTGCCGCGGGTGCTGTTCCTGCGTATTGACGAGATCATCTTCTTCGGCAACCTGCGGGCCGTGGAGTCGCGCCTGATGACCGAGCTGCTGAAGTTGCCGGATGCCCGCAACGTGGTGCTGATCATGAGCGCCGTCAACCGGGTGGACCTGTCGGGTCTGGAGGCGCTGACAGAGATGCAACAGGACCTGCGAGAGCGCGGCATCGCTCTGCACCTGGCGGAGGTGAAGGGGCCGGTGCAGGACCGCATGCTCCACACCGCCTTGTGGAAGGCTCTGGAAGGGCGCGTTCACCTGTCGGCGAACGAAGCGTTTGCATTGCTGGCAAGCCAGGGAACGCCGACCGCTGCGGCGGCACAATCCGGATAGCCTGTTGAACCCATACCCGCAGCATCACCATGCCCCAAACCAAGCAAGCCCACCGCCCCCTGCGCATCGGCATTCTCGGCTGCGCCAACATTGCCCGGCAATTTGTCCGTGACGTGGCCGCCAGCCCGGCGGTGCAGGTGGTGGCCGCTGCCAGCCGCCGCCTGGAGACGGCGCAGGAATTTGCCAGGACCTTTGGCATTGCACGCAGCTATGGCAGCTACGAAGCGCTGCTGGCCGCGCCGGACGTGGATGCGGTCTACATACCGCTGCCCAACAACATGCATGCTCAGTGGGCCATCAGGTGCGCTGAGGCCGGCAAGCACATCCTGTGTGAAAAGCCGCTGTGCCTGGGCCTGCAAGAGGCCCGGAGCATGTTTGCCGCAGCCCGCAAGAACCAGGTGATGCTGCTGGAGGCGTACCCGTACTACTTTCAGCCACAGACCGGGGCGCTGTTGCAACTGTTGCGCTCCGGTGCCATCGGCGATGTGCGCTTTGTGCAAGCCTGCTTTGGGTTCACGCTGTCCAGGCCGGTTGGCAATATCCGCCTGAACCCGGAGCTGGGCGGCGGCGCCATGCTGGACGCCGGCAGCTACCCCTTGAGCCTGATCCGCCTGGTGATGGGCTGTGCACCTGCGAAGGTGATGGTGGATGCCAGCTGGGCCGAGTCTGGCGTGGACATCAGTGCCAGCGCCACACTCCACTACAGTGACTGCCGTCGGGCCCAGATGTCCTGCGCCATGGACGTGGCCAACCACCGCCAAGCCACCATCGTGGGGAGTGCAGGCACCATCGAGACCGAGTTCCTCAACCACTGCGGCCAGGTTGCGGGCGACAACCCCCACGGCTACCTGCCCAGCCGGATGCGCCTGCGCCGGGGTACGGCCAACACCATTGCCTTTGAGGATGTGATCACGGGTGTTGGCAGCGGCTTCCGCTTTGCCGCAGAAGCCTTTGCCAGAGTGGTGGCCGAGCAGGACTTTGCTGCCATCGACCGCGCGGCGGCTGCCAGCATCGACATCGCCGCGACCCTGGAAGCCATGGCGCGCAGCGCGCGCCTGGGTGCGGCGGTGGCCGTCGACATCGACTGACCGGTGTCCCTGTAGCCAGACCGGGGGGCTGCCCGCTGCAAACCGGATGGGCCATGTGTTGGACAGCGCACAGAAGCGTTCTTTGTCTGCACATAGATTTGCATCACGACACCTTCGTCGTGACCCCATCCGACTCCAGGAGATGACCCATGGGCAGTGCAACCACGGACCAACGCGATGATGACAACCTTGACCCGATCAGTGGCGCGCCCGGTGCGCACCCGGTAGGCACCGGACTGGGTGCCGCAATTGGCGGAGCGGCCGCGGGCGCGGCCACGGGCGCGGTAGCCGGACCCATCGGGACCGCGATCGGCGCCGCAGCCGGCGCGATCATTGGCGGTCTGGCTGGCAAGGGCATTGCCGAAAGCCTGGACCCCACGGCCGAGGACGCCTACTGGCGTGAAAACTATGCCACGCGTCCCTATGTGCGCGCTGGCGCGGACTACGACGACTACCGGCCCGCCTACCAGTACGGCATCCATGCTTACGCAAAGTATGAAGGGCTCGACTTCGGTGAGATCGAGCCGGACCTGGAGCGCGACTGGCCATCGTCACGCGGTAGTTCCACGCTGAGTTGGGTCGGTGCGCGGCTTGCCTCCCTTGACGCATGGGAGCACGCCGGCTCATCGCGCTCCGGCTATCGGGACTGAAACCACCGTAGCACGGACTGCTTCATGGCGAAAACTGCACGTGCCTTCACTGTGCCAACGCCTGCACAACTGGAGCAGTGGCGCTCCATGATGAACCTGTGGGCCGAACAGAAACGCAAGGCTGAAGCCGCGCGCGCCACCGTCGATGCCGCATTGGCTGCCAATGCCGCGGGTCAAGGCCCAGGGCCTACCGGGGAAGCCATCAGGAACGCCGAGGACTGGGAGCGGGTTGCCGCAGAGCATTTGCGCGCGGCGGACGAGTTCTGGCGCAGCGTGCAACGCTGGGGCGAACCGGCGCGCAGATAGGGTGCAGCCAAGGCGCACTTCTATGTGCTGTAGCGCACGGACTGTTGGGCCGCGCGCTGGCAATCTGCGCCGGTCAACTTCCATTTCAAAAGGCGCTTATGAAGAACTACCGCAACATCCTGTCCCTCACCGTCATTGCCGCAGCCTTGGCCTCAGGGACCGCATATGCTCAAACCGCCGACTCCGCCAAGCAGGCCACGACCAAAGCCGTGGAGAAGACCGAGCGTGTGGCGTCCGACAGCTGGATCACCACCAAGGTCAAGTCGGAGATTCTCGCCAACAGCGTGTCCAAGGCCTTCAAGGTGAGCGTGAAAACGCGTTATGGCGCGGTGACGCTCAAGGGCAAGCTGCCCAGCCAGGATGCCATCGCGCTGGTGAAAGAGATTGCCGAAAAGGTGAAGGGCGTCAAGAGCGTCAACACCTCCGCCTTGTCCGTGGCCGCTTCATAGCGCGTCGGCCGGCTTTCGGTCGGTACGTTTACCCCGCTTTTTTTGAAAATGCGGGGTAAGCCGCAATGCGACAGCATTTGCTGGAAGTGCGCCGAGCGGACAGCATGCTCGGCTTGTTCATTCCCGTCAGATGTCGCTTTGTCGGCGGCAATTCGACATAGAAGCCTCGGCAGGCCTGCCAGAGTTCTGCAGGACCCGCTTCCAGCCTCTTTTCACCTGCTCGCGAAATGGCCTCAAGTTGCATGGATAAAGGACGCGGAGCCGCCTTTGCTATGACCGTGGCGAAGCCGCAGCATTTCCGCCAACCAACCGCAACTCCCGCTTGAGCACCTTGCCGTAGCTGTTCTTTGGCAATTCGGACACAAAGTGGTAGCGCTTGGGGCGCTTGAACCGGGCGATGTGGGCAAGGCAATGCGCGTCCAACATCTCCACTGTGACGCCGCTCTGGGCCACGATGAAGGCCACCACCACCTCGCCCCATTCAGCGTCGGGCTCGCCGATCACGCAAGCCTCCAGCACGCCGCTCTGCAGCAGCAGCGCCTCTTCCACCTCGCGCGGGTAGATGTTGGAGCCGCCGCTGATGATCACGTCCTTGGATCGATCGCGCAGCGTCAGGTAGCCGCGCTCGTCCAGCGAGCCCATGTCGCCGGTGCGCAGCCAGCCGCCCTGCACTGCCTCGGCCGTGGCGGCTGGGTTGTTCCAGTAGCCCAGCATCACGGTGTCGCCGCTGCAGATGATCTCGCCGGTCTCGTGCGGCGGCAGGTCTGCGCCGTCGCTGCCCACTACCCGCACCATCAGGCCGGTGCGGGCGCGGCCCACCGTGCCCAGGATGGCAGGGTCAGCGCTTTCGTGGTCCTGGCGCGGTAGCCAGGTGATCGTCATGGGGGACTCCCCCTGCCCGTAGATCTGCACGAACACCTGGCCGAAGACGGCGATGGACTTGCGCAGTTCCTCCACGTACATGGGCCCGCCGCCGTAGACGATGGTGCGCAGCTGCGTGGGCCTGGCACCTGTGCGTTCGGCCTCCAGCCGCAACCGCTGCACCATGGTCGGCGCGAGGAAGGCGGCGCAACCGGGGTGGCCGCTGCACAGGGCCAGGAACTCGGCCGGATCGAAGCCGCCGGATGCCGGCACCACCTGCCGGCCACCGCGCACGATGGACGGGAAGATGTACAGGCCGGAGCCGTGCGACATGGGTGCTGCGTGGATCTGGCTGTCGCCTTCACCCGGGCTGTCAACATCCGCCAGGTGCGCCACCGCCATCGCCATCAGGTTGCGGTGCGACAGCATGGCGCCCTTGGAGCGCCCGGTGGTGCCGCTGGTGTAGAACAGCCAGGCCAGCGCATCGGCGGGCGTGCCTGTAGGCACCGGTGCCGGTTCGACGAACAGGGCGTCATACGCGTCGCTGCCGATCACCACCACTGGCGGCGCAGGGCGCGCACTGTCCGTCAGGCAGGCCGCCAGTGCAGCCGCCAGATTCGGCGAGGCGATCACCAGCCGGGCGCCGGCGTCTTCGACAATCTGCACCGCCTCCCTGGGATGCAGCTTGTAGTTCACGGGCACCGCCGCCGCCTCTGCCGTCCAGATGCCGAACAGCATCTCCACGTACTGCGGGCAGTTCTCGCTGAACACCACCACCCGCTGGCCGGCAAGACTCTGCGCCCGCAGGCCGGCGGCCAGGCCCAGCGCGCGCTGGCGCAGTTCGGCATAGCGCCAGACCAGGCGCTCACCGTGGTAGACCGCGCCATGCTCGGGGAAGTGGCGCGCGGCGTTGTCGAGCAGGCTGAAGAGGTTCATGGCAGAGGCGAAGCATAGCTGGCGCCAGTTGTCGGTGATCACCCTTGTCCTGCCACTGCTGCCATACTGCTTGCCATGCGCGCTCTGAGCACCTTGGACACTCCTGCCGCCATCGTTGACGTGGCACAGATGCAGCGCAACATCGCGCGCATGCAGCAGCGCGTGGGCGCATTGGGCGTGCGCTTTCGGCCGCATGTGAAGACAGCGAAATGCACACCGGTGGCGCAAGCCCAGAACGCGGCCGGGGCGCAGGGCATCACAGTGTCGACGCTGCATGAGGCGCAGGCCTTCCACGCGGCGGGCTTCGCCGACATCCTGTACGCGGTGGGTATGGCACCGGGCAAGCTGCCGCAGGCGCTGGCACTGCGTCGCGCCGGCTGCCAGTTGCAGATCATCACCGACAGCCTGGCAGGTGCTACGGCCATCGCGGCTTTCGGGCACGCCCATGGCGAGGCCTTCGAGGTGCTGATCGAGATCGATTGCGACGGTCACCGCTCCGGCGTCAAGCCGCAGGACACGGCCCTGCTGCTGGCCATCGGCCGGGTGCTGCACGATGGCGGCATGCACCTGGCCGGAGTGCTGACGCATGCCGGCTCCAGCTACGAACTGCATGCGCCGGAAGCACTGCGGGCCATGGCCGAGCAGGAACGCGCAGGCTGCGTGGCTGCCGCCGGCACCCTGCGCGCCGCCGGCCTGCCCTGCCCCGTGGTCAGCGTGGGCTCCACGCCCACGGCGCTGTCAGCGCAGCAACTGGCTGGCGTGACCGAAGTCCGCGCCGGTGTCTATGTCTTCTTCGACCTGGTGATGCTCAACGTGGGTGTCTGCGGCATGGACGAACTGGCCCTCTCCGTACTGACCAGCGTGATCGGACACCAGATGGATAAGGGCTGGGCGATTGTGGACGCCGGCTGGATGGCGCTGAGCCGGGACCGCGGCACGCAGCAGCAACTGCGCGATTTTGGCTACGGCCAGGTCTGTGATGTGAACCGAGTGCCGCTGCCGGGCTACCTGCTCAGCAGTGCCAACCAGGAGCACGGCATCGTCTCGCGCACCAGCACGCCCGACGGCGACATTGTGCAGACCCTGCCGCTGGGCACGCTGCTGCGCATCCTGCCGAACCACGCCTGCGCCACCGGCGCGCAGTATCCGTACTACCAGGCGCTGCAGCCCGACGGCAGCCTGCAGGCCTGGCCCAGACTCCACGGCTGGTAGTCATTGATATCCGAGGCCCACCAGTTCACCGGCGCCGTAGTAGCCCGCCAGATTGCGCACCCAGGGAAAGGTGGCGATGTCGGCAATGGTGTACTGCTCGCCCATGATCCAGGCGCGGCCCAGCAGGCGCTGCTCCAGCACCGCCAGCAGCCGGCGCGACTCCTCCACATAGCGGTCCCGCGGCCGCTTGTCCTCGAAGTCCTTGCCGGCAAACGTGTGGAAGAAGCCGACCTGGCCAAACATTGGACCAATACCGCCCATCTGGAACATCAGCCTCTGGATGGTCTCGTGGCGTGCCGCCGGATCGGCGGGCATGCACTGGCCCGTCTTGTCGGCCAGGTACAGCAGGATGGCGCCAGACTCCCAAAGCGCGAGCGGCACGCCACCCGGACCGTTGGGGTCGATGATGGCCGGGATCTGACATCTGGTCCTTGGCATCAAAGCGCACCAGGTGCGGCTCATACGGCAGGCCGCACTCCTCCAGCATGATCGAGATCTTCACGCCATTGGGCGTGGGCAGGGAATAGAGCTGCAGCCGGTCAGGATGCTGCGGCGGCCATTTGCGGGTGATGGGGAAGCTGGAGAGACGGGTCATGCAGAAAGACTACCATGGCCCATGGGCAAATCCAAAGACGACAAGAGTGGCAAGGACGGCAAGCTTGGCAAATCCGAATACCTGGAGCAACTGGCGCCGCTGCAACTGGCACTCAACGACCTGACGCGCTGGCTGCAACACACCGGCAAGCGCATGGTGGTCGTTATAGAGGGGCGTGACACCGCCGGCAAGGGCGGCGTCATTGCGGCCATCGCCGAAACCCTGAACCCACGCCAGTGCCGCACCGTGGCCCTGGGCAAGCCGACCGAGCGCGATCTGTCGCAGTGGTACTTTCAGCGCTATGTGCCGTATCTGCCGGCGGCGAGCGAGCTGGTGCTGTTTGACCGCAGCTGGTACAACCGCGCCGGCGTCGAGCGGGTGATGGGCTTTTGCACCGAGGCCCAAACCAAGGCCTTCCTGAAGCAGGCGCCAGTGTTCGAACGGATGCTGGTGGACGACGGCATTCTGCTGTTCAAGTACTGGCTGACCGTGGATCAGGCGCAGCAGGAAGAGCGCTTTGCCGAGCGCCTGGCCGATCCGCTCAAGCGCTGGAAGCTCAGCCCGATCGACCTGAGCGCGCGCGAGAAGTACGCCGAATATGGCCAGGCGCGCAATGCCATGCTCAAGGCCACGGACACGCCCAGGACGCCCTGGACCCTGGTGGACTTCAACGACCAGCGCCGCGGCCGGCTGGCGCTGATCCGCCATCTGCTGGCCCAAGTGCCAGAGCACCAAGTGCCGGAAAAGCTGCTGGCATTCGGCCCGCTGGGGCATCCGCCGCTGCGGGAGCGCTTTGCCGGCGGTACCAAGCCGCTGTAAGTCCAAGCAGCGGATCTGGTCCGGGCGTCACGAACCCGAGCGGCCCTGGCGCGGACCCAGAAAGTACCAAAGTATCAGGCCCAGCAACGGCAACAGCACGACCGCGACGATCCAGACCAGCTTCTTCTCGTTCGAGGCCGAGCTCTGGAAAATGTTGATGATGGCCCAGATGTCGCCTGCGAGTACCAGGACGCCGATCAGGCCGTTGTAGCCAAAGTTCATCATTGCGGCATTTCTGTGGGTTGTGCGACATGCCGATGGTAGGCGAAGCGTGATGGGCTGCTCCGTGCGCTGGCGCACAGCGCTGGATTGCAGCGTCTGGCAAGAGCGGTTCTGTGTACGGCATCGAACAGAGGATGCGCGTGGGCCTGACTACATTGGTGCTCACCATGATCACGACGTACTCGCCTTTGCAGGCCATACCCCGAATGCCCACTGCAACGCCAGCACAGTTTGCCGCGCGTGGCAGCCAGTGTGGCCACTGCCACCTGCGGGACCTGTGCCTGCCGGCAGGCAACCTGGGCAACGGCTCCGATTGCATGAACAGCCTGCTGTTTCGCCGGCGCTCGGTGCGTGCCGGGGAGGTGCTGTATGCCCAGGGCGAGCGCTTTCACAGCCTGTATTCCGTGCGCAGCGGCACCCTGAAGTCCAGCATGGTGCTGGCGCAGGGGCGCGAGTACGTCACCGGCTTCCACATCACGGGTGACGCCGTCGGGCTGGACGCCGTTGCCAGCAGCGTGCACGCCAGCACCGCACTGGCCCTGGAGGACACCGAGGTCTATGGCATCCCCTACGCCCTGTTCGCAGAGCTGGCGGCGGCCGACGCCGAAGTCCAGCGCATGCTGGTGCGACTGATGAGCCAGATGCTGGTACGCGAACAGGGCTTCCTGCTGCTGCTGGGCGTTCTCAATGCCGAGGAACGGCTCGCCGCATTCCTGATCAGCCTGTCGGAGCGGTTGCGCGCACGTGGCTATGCGGCCCTTGAATTCCATCTGAAAATGTCGCGCCTGGAGCTGAGCAACCACATCGGAATCTCGGTCGAGACCGCCAGCCGGATGCTGACCGGCCTGCAGCAGCGCGGCCTGCTGCAGGTGGACCGGCGCCACATCTGCATCACCAACCCCGAGGGCCTGCTGCGCGCCTCCGGCTCGGGCGGCACGCACATAACTGCGCCCGCGCCGCAGCCAGCCAGAGCCGGGGCGCCGGGCCTGACCCGCTACGCTGCGACCCAGGCGTCGTAAAACCCCACCCGCAGCGTGTCTTTCGCGGCGCCTGAAATAGCAGCAGAATGCACACTCGCTGCGCACCGACGCGCCGCTGTTCCTGGAACAAAGGAGAAGCACCATGAAGAAGTTACTGACCCTGCTCGTCTGTTGTGCCGCCCTCGGAGGCACCAGCCTGTCACAGGCGGCAGCCGTGACTTTCACCGCCAACCTGGACGGCCCGAGCGAGTTCCCGGCCAATGCATCCCCCGGTACAGGCTTTGCCACAGTCGTGTTCGACACCACAGCCCACACGCTGTCCATTGCGGTTGACTTTGCCGGGTTGCTGGGTGTCACCACGGCCTCGCATATCCATTGCTGTACGCTGCTGCCGGAAGTCGGCACCGCGGCAGTGGCGACGCAAACGCCCAGTTTCACCGGCTTTCCGCTGGGCGTCAGCAGTGGCAGCTACGTCCACATCTTCGACATGACGCTGGCCAGTTCCTACCGGGCCGGCTTCATCACCGACCATGGCGGCAGCACGGCCAGTGCCGAGGCGGCACTGTTTGCCGGCATGATGGATGAGGAGGCTTACCTCAACCTCCACACTTCGTTGTTCCCGGGCGGCGAGATCCGCGGCTTCCTGCACCAGGAAGTGCCGGAGCCGGCCGGCGCCGCGCTGTTGGCGCTGGGCCTGGCCGGACTGTGGCTGGGGCGACAACGCAGCAGTCGGCTGCTGGCGCAGCGCTGAACAGCCGGCGATGCGCTACAGTGCCGGGGACTTGGCTCCCAACCGGCACTCCATGAAAAGCCTGCGCCTGTTTCTGCTCGCCGCGACCATCTTCCTGGGCGGCATGCCTGCCTTCTCCCAGACGGTAGAAGCCGCACCCACCTGGTTCATCTTCCTGGAGACCGGCAAGCCCACGCCGGACGACAAAGACGCCGTGACGAAGATGCAGCGCGGCCATATCGACAACTTCAAGCGCCTGTTTGGCGAGAAGAAACTGTTTGCCGCCGGCCCGATGCGGGACCCGGCCCGCACCAAGCGCGGCATTGTGGTGGTGCAGGCCCGTGACCTGGCTGAGCTGACCAGCTATTTCCAGCCGGACGACTACGTGCGCGAAGGCTACATGACCCTGAATGCCACGCCCAGCACGGTGTACAAGGCGCTCAACACCGAGGGCATTGCATCCGAGGGCGTGGACGAGGCGCGCATTGTCCAGATCCTGCGCCCCAGCCCTGCCCCGTCGGCCGCGGCGCAACAGGCGGCAACCGCCTACCTGCGCAGCTTGCTGGAGCAGGGCCTGCTGGGCGGCTGGTACAGCCCGCTGAACGGGCCTGTTTCCCACATTGTGTTTGCCAAGACCACCGACACCGCCATGCTGGAGCAGCGCATCGCCAACGATGCCGCAATCCAGGCGGCCAGCGCCGGTGTGCTGATCTGGCCGCAGTGGCTGGGCAAGGGCGTATTGCGCTGAGGCGCCACTGAGCCAGGCCGCTGCAGTGCTGGCGGCCATCCCTGGAGAATCCCCATGACCGTTTCGGCAATGAACCACTTCACCATCCTCACCGATGATGTGGACGCCACGCTGGCCTTCTACGCCGAGCACCTGGGGCTGCGCGCTGGTGCGCGGCCGCCGTTCACCTTCCCCGGCGCCTGGCTCTATGCCCAGGATGGCCGGGACGCGATCCTGCATGTGATTGGTGGCTGCAGCCGCGCCAGCATGGTCAAGGGCGTGATCGATCACATGGCGTTCAGCGCCCGCGGTCTGGGCACCTCGGTGCAGCGGCTGCAGGCCCAGGGCATTGCCCATGAGTTGCGCCGGCTGCCGGGCTACGGCACCTGGCAGCTGTTCTTCATGGACCCCAACGGCGCCAAGGTGGAACTCGACTTCGATCCCGAAGAAGCTGCACCGGCCACCTGACACGCTACCGTTTCAGGCGTCGGCGTAGGCCCTGCCCTGCTCCGGCTCGGGCCTCGGCCGGCGGCAGGCTTCAGCCCTGTCGCGGCAGCACAATTCCGGGGAAAATCTTGATCACCGCAGCGTCATCCTCGCGCCCATGGCCAGCGCTGGAGGCCTGCATGAACATCTGGTGCGCGGTGGCTGACAGCGGCAGCGGGAACTTGCTGGAGCGCGCCATGTCCAGCACCAGGCCCAGGTCCTTGACGAAGATGTCCACCGCCGACAGCGGCGTGTAGTCGCCGGCCAGCACATGGGCCATGCGGTTCTCGAACATCCAGCTGTTGCCGGCACTGTGTGTGATGACCTCGTACAGCGCCGCCGCATCCACGCCAGCGCGCAGGCCCAGTGCCATGGCTTCCGCGGCGGCGGCGATATGCACGCCGGCCAGCAGCTGGTTGATGACCTTGACCTTGCTGCCATTGCCGGCACTGTCACCGAGCCGGTACACCTTGGCCGCCATGGCCTCCAGCGCAGCACCGGCCTTGGCATAGGCTTGCGGGTGACCGGCGGTCATCATCGTCATCTCGCCGCTGGCAGCGCGGGCTGCACCGCCGGAGATCGGTGCGTCCAGGTACAGCAACCCCTGCGCCTGCAACCGCTGCTCCAGTGCGACAGACCAGTTCGGATCCACCGTGGAGCACATCACGAACAGGCTGCCGGGCTTCATGGCGGCCGCGGCGCCCTGCTCGCCAAACAACACGGCCTCGGTCTGCTGGGCGTTGACCACCACGCTCACCAGCACCTCGCATTGCGCCGCCAGTTCCGCAGGGTTGTTGCATGCCACGCCGCCATCCGCAGCAAAGGCCTGCGCCACGCCGCTGCGCACATCGCAGACGTGCACCCTGTAGCCGGCACGGCGCAACGAACCGGCCATGCCGGCGCCCATGGCGCCAAGGCCTATCACTCCGATATTCAGGTCTACGTTCTGATTCATGATTGTTCCTTGCAGCGGGAAACACGTGCACGCCACACCGGAGGAAGCGCTGGTCCAGATATTAAGCCAGGCTCCCAGACCAGTACGCCGCGCTACAGCTATGACACCCATGCCATGCTGAACTTCGTCTGGGGCATACCGTTCAACCAGCGCTCTGTGCTCATCACATGCGCTTGCAGCCCGATATTCCTCCAAAGCGGGCTAGGCCTTGCTCTTCGGCGTGGCGACGTCCCAGGCCGCCAGCCGGCCGTTGGTGTCGATCAGGCGCTTCACCAGCATCTTGATGAAGGCCTTGTCAAAGCTGGCCTGGACCTCGGCCGATGCCTCGCGCAATGAGGCGCCCTGGATCCGCAGCACCACGATGTCGGTGTCGGCGGTCACCGTGGCGGTGCGGATGTTGTCCTCGGGTTGCAGGTAGACCATCTCGCCGATGCTCACACCAGCCGACAGGTTGCACAGGAACGAGCCCTTGCGCCGCACTTCCACCCGGCCCTGCAGCAGCAGGTAGAACGAACCGCCGCGGGAGTTTTCCTGCATCAACATGGTGCCACGGCGCAGTGCGTGGCGC
>JANMKM010000089.1:0-2004 GCA_031372035.1 Rhodoferax sp.
GTCGACGACCTCGGCCTTGACGCCCGGATGCCCAATGCCCAAGCGAAGGCGCCAGTAGTCGTCGCTGCCCAATTGGTCGTGTATGTCGCGCAGGCCGTTGTGGCCGGCGTGGCCACCCCCGCGCTTGAGTTTCATGGCACCGGGCACGATGTCCAGCTCGTCGTGCGCGATCAGGATTTCATGCGGGGCAATTTTGTAGAAACGCGCCAAGGCCGCGACCGGGCGGCCCGACAGGTTCATGAAAGTCTGCGGCTCGAGCAGCCACACCACCTGGCCCTTGACGCTTGCGCGCGCGACCCTGGCCTGCCAGGCTTTCTCGAACACCAGGGCCACCTTGAGGTCTTGTGCCAGCGCGTCCAGCCACCAGAAGCCGGCATTGTGCCGCGTGGCCTGGTATTCGGCACCCGGATTGCCCAGGCCTACAAACAGCTTGATCATGGGGAAATTATCCAGTCAGTGCAAAACAAAAACGGCCCACCGAGGTGGGCCGTTGACCACAAAAGTAATGAGATTACTTTTTGGCGGACGGAGCCTTCGCGGCTGGGGCTTTCGCGGCGGGCGCCTTGGCCGCCGGAGCGGCTTTCGCAGAGGGTGCGGCGGCTTTCGCGGCCGGCGCGGCCTTGGCGGCAGCGGGTGCTGCCGCGGCGCCAGCCGCGGTTACATCCGCCGCGGCTGCTTCGGACGCTTCCGCGGCCGGGGTCACCACCGATACCAGCACCGGGTTTTCCTTGCCGCGTGTCACGGCGGTAACGCCAGTGGGCAGGGTGACGTCCTTCAGGTGCAGCGACGCACCCTTTTTCAGCCCGCCCAGGTCCACCGCGATGAACTCCGGCAGGTCCGCCGGCAGGCAGGAGATGTCGAGTTCGGTGACAACGTGGTTGACCAGGCAATGGTCGAGCTTGACGGCCTGCGACTCTTCCTCGCCGCTGTAGTGCAGCGGCACTTTCATGTGCAGCCGGGTGTTGGCCTCGACGCGCTGGAAGTCGGTATGCAGGATCAACTGCTTGAAGGGGTGCATCTGCACGTCGCGCAACAGCACCTTGCTGGTGGACGCGCCCAGTTCCATGTCCAGAATGGTGGAGTGGAAGGTTTCCTTCTTGAGGGCATGCCACAAGGCGTTGTGGTCGAGTTCGATCAGCTGGGGCTGGCCGGTGCCTCCGTAAACAATGCCGGGTGTGCGTCCGGTGATGCGGAGACGGCGGCTCGCACCCGTCCCCTGCTTGGCGCGCTCAAAAGCGACGAATTTCATAACTTACTCCTGTGGAAGTCCACCGCGACCAGTGTGACTCCGGTTTAAAAAAGCCCGGCCCACCAGACTTGGTGCGCCGGACCACGATTGCCCCGATCAGAAAAGATTTTCCTGTTCGGAGAACAAACTCATTACCGAGTCGCCCTTGGCGATGCGCTGTATCGTTTCGGCGATCAGCGGCGCCACGGTCAGCTGCCGCACCTTGCGGCACGCCTGGGCCGGTTTGCCCAGGGGAATGGTGTCGGTGACCACCACCTCGTCGAGCGCATTGCCCTGCGTGATGCGTTCTATCGCCGGGCCCGAAAAAATAGCATGCGTGCAATACGCGTACACCTTCTTTGCGCCACGCTCCTTCAATACCTCGGCCGCCTTGACCAGCGTGCCGGCGGTGTCGATCATGTCGTCCATGATGACGCAATTGCGGCCTTCGATCTCGCCGATCACGTGCATCACCTCGCTCACGTTCGCGCGCGGGCGGCGTTTGTCGATGATGGCCAGGTCGCAGTCCAGCTGCTTGGCCAGCGCGCGCGCGCGCACCACGCCACCCACGTCCGGCGAGACCACGATCAGGTCCTCGTACTGCTTTTGCCGTACGTCGCCCAGCAATACCGGCGAGGCGTAAATGTTGTCCACCGGTATATCGAAAAACCCCTGGATCTGGTCGGCGTGCAAATCCATCGTCAGCACCCGCGCCACGCCCACCGTCTGCAACATATTGGCCACCACCTTGGCGGTGATGGGCACGCGCGACGAAC
>JANMKM010000118.1:0-20227 GCA_031372035.1 Rhodoferax sp.
CCACGGGACTGACACTGCGCAGCCACCCGGTGGCCCTGCTGCGCGCCCGGTTGTCGGGCCTGAGGCTGCTTACGGCAGCGGCGCTGCGGGACCTGCCCGACGGCCGGCTGGTGCGCGCCTGCGGCCTGGTGACCATGCGCCAGCAGCCGCAAACGGCCAAGGGCGTGGTGTTCGTCACGCTGGAGGACGAGACCGGCAGCGTGAACGTGATCGTCTGGAAGAGCCTGCGCGAGCAGCAGCGCAGCGAGCTGCTGCATTCACGCCTTCTGGCGGTGTACGGCGTGTGGCAGCGTAATGTCGAGAGTGGCGGCGAGGTGCGCCATCTGATTGCCAAGCGCTTGGTCAACCTGACGCCCCTGCTGGGCGGGTTGGCGACGCAGAGCCGGGAGTTTCATTGAGGGCCTCGGCCGGCCGGCAGGGCGAGAGCAGAGCGTGCAATCCGCCGGGCGAACCGCATTGGTACCGCAGAGTGCCGCTGTTCAATACGAGCGTCACCGTCCCAAGCAGACCACGCTGTACCGCCTGGTGCAACAGCACGCAGCGACTTTCATCGCTCAGGCCGAAGCGGCCGCCGGCGCAGACCTGCCGCAGTTCGTCCAAGGACGAGTTCGACGTCTTCCTCGAATGTGGCATTCTCGCGCACGACTTCTTGCGCTGCAGGGACTGCGGCCACGACAAGCTCGTCGCCTTCGGCTGCAAGCGGCGTGGCTTGTGCCCGTCATGAGGGGCTCGGCGCATGGCACAGACGGCTGCCCACCCGGTGGACCACGACATCCCACACGTGCCGGTGCGTCAACGAGTGCTGTCGCTGCCGACTCCGCTGCGCGTGCTGCTGGCTGCACATCCCAAGCTGGTGACGCCCGTGCTGCAGGCGGTGCACCGCGTCATCACCCGGCTCCTGCTCGGGCAGGCCGCTCTCAGCTGCTCATCCGTCGGGGGGTATTGGTCGAAGAGGAGGGTTCGACCTGCATAGCCGCCAACGACGGCGATTCGGACAAGGCCCGTGCGCTCCGGCCGCTGCAGGTGGCGGCCTGTACTGACCGCATCGCCTTCGGTCCTCGGGCCGGCCAGAAGGTGCTGACGGTGCAGGGCGTCATACCAAGGGAGGCAGCCTTCAAGCCGATGCTGTGCACCGACATCGACGGTTTCAGCCTGCACGCTGCGGTGCGCTGCGCGACCGACGACCGACAGGCGCTGGAGCAACTGTGCCGCACCACCACGCGCCCGGTGCTGGCCAACGAACGGGTGCAGACCAACGCCGCCGGGTAGCTGGTGCTCAAGCTCAACCCGACAGCCAGGCCGCTTGTTCTGGGGACTGGCGGCTTGGGGTTGGATGCATGGTTTGAATCCAGTGTGCAGATGGACGACGGTTCACGAGGCCGAAGCCCCAAGTGCCCGCCGCCGCCGAATGACACCCGTGCACGCCAACGCAGCCAGCATCAGGGCGAAGGTTTCTGGCTCGGGAATCTTTCCGCTGCCACCCACATCGCCGGAGTGCACAGCCATCGCATAGTACCCGCCGAACTTGGAATCGGAATCCTGATAGCCACTGGCGAAATTGAAGAGCCACGCGTAACCGCCAGCGGACGCGTTATCCAGGCCGGACCAGTAACCGGATCCGTCCCAGAGTAACGAAAACAGGTGCGCAAATTCGCTGTAAACGGTGCCGCCAGTTTTCGTCTGCACGTTATAGCCACAGTCGGTTCCGCTACTTGCAAGATGCAGCCTGGTGTGCCAGTGTCTACCATGGTGGGCAGGCGCCAGCCGCTGATGCCGCCCACCACCAGGCCATTGACCCATGGGTCAATGGCATACCTGCTCATCGGACCATTGGCATTTGCATTGGCCAGCCAGGTGATACCGAGTGTTGTGTCGTAGAAGGCATCGGTTGTGCCGTTGCCGTCAATGTCTCGGGCTTGCAAGGTGCTTTCCCAGATGCCCTGACCAGAGACGGGTGTAGCGTGCGTGGGGTTGACCCACAACACGGCAGCGGCTGACAGTACCGCCCAACCTGGGGAAGGTGCCCGAGAAGGACGATTTCGGCAGCATGGTCATCGCTGAAGAGGCCTCAGCCGCCTGCAAAGGCCGTCGGCGGCCGTTTTCGGGGTGCCACGGGGAAGGAAAAAGGGCGTTTGAAAGACCCATCTTCGGCTCGGACGCTGTCACAGTCGCCAATGGTTGCCCTGCATGGGCCCGTCACGCACGGGCCACACAGGGCAAAGCATTTGCACAACCTCCATCAGGCTCAACCACTCGGCGATGGGGTCGATCCCAGAAGCGTTGCCCAGCGGCGGCTGAAAAGGCATACCCGCTTCGCGCGCCAGCACCGCACTTGCATCAGCACGGTTTTGCGCCGTTTCAGCATGTGTATCGGTGTTATCCGAGAAGTTCATTGAGGAGTTCCGGTTTGTTGAACATGGCAAAGTACTCACGCAACTCATCCATGTCGAGCGATGCGCGGTGTATTTTCAATAGTGCGCGAATGTCGTCCATGTCGCGCGTTCGCGTTGCGTCATTCACGAAGCCTTGCAGTTTGAAGCCAATAAGCCCTTCGACGCTGATGATACGCATGCGGCCCATTGGGGTTTCGCGCTCCGATGCCTGCGCCAGCAGGCGGCGCGCAAGGGGACGATGCGCGTAAAGCAAATCCAGACCTTCTGCTGCGCGCACATAGTTGGCGGCGTCTTCACTGCGGTACAGGCATTGGTAGCCTAGATCCAGCAGCGCGTCATGTACCCTGTCCGCAGCTTCTGCCTCCAGCAAGAAATCCACATCCTTGGTGGCGCGCACCACCTGGTGCGCAACCACCGCCAAGCCGCCAATCAAGGCTGGCTCTGTGAAATTGCGCGCAAACATGGACAGTGCTTCGCGAATTTGTTCGGCCAGGTTGAACATGTCTGCCGCGTGAAATGGGGGATGCGGGCATCATAGCGTCCGCTTTGGCATTGGCGCATCAGTTGGCGATTGGGCAACAGTTTGGAGACGGGGGTGCAGCCTAAGGTGGGTGACCTCGTATTGCGGCTCGAAGTTATTCGGGCGACATTTGCGCCTGCAAAGCAGGGCGGCAGTTTCTTCAAAGTATTTGAGAATGCCTCCCTCCAACTGGTAGACATGCTCCGGGCGTGGCCCCAGTGCACCACGGTATTAGGCACGTAGCGGTACATCGCCGCCATGCCACCGGCCATCAGCAGGAACTCGAGCGCAGCCAGCAGGTAGCCAACGCCTGCGTCACGCTGGAAGCCGAGACTGGCAGCGTCAACGTGATCGTCTGCAAGAGCCTGCGCGAGAGGCAGCGCAGCGAGATGCTGTATTCACGCCTGATGGCGGTGTACGGAGTGTGGCTGCGCGATGTGGACAGCGGGGGTGAGCTGCGGTACCCGATTGCCAAGCGGCTGGTGGACGTCACCGCCCTGCTGGCCACGCAGAGCCGGGAGTTTCATTGAATGCCGAGGTGAGGAAGGTCCTGGAACGCATCGCCCGCCAACCCAGGAACCCCATTTCGGGGGCCGGGTTTGCGCGATGTTCCGCAGTACCCAAGGCATGCAATACTCAAGCCCATGCGGCTGATTTTTCTACCCGTGGCGACTGGCACTGACTGGCGATACGCCGGCTGCAAGGATGCGCAAACACCAACAGGAGACATGACATGAGCAGCAAGACGCAAGGCATCCGGTTCTTCAGGCGCGTCGCAGCGCTCACAGCGGCCGGTGCCGCCGCCGCACTGTGCGTCGGCGGCGCGCAGGCGCAGGAGACCTTCAAGGTCGGGATCGTCAGTTTTCTCTCGGGCCAGGCGGCCGAGAGCTTCGGCATCCCGGCGGTGAACGGCGCCAAGGTCGTGGTCGATGCCTTCAACAAGGGCGCTGCGCCGGCGCCTTACAACAAGGTCGGTTTCGGCGGTATGAAGATCGAGCCGGTGTATGTCGACGAAAACGGCGGCGCCACCAAGCAGGTGCAGGAGTTGCGCAACCTGTATGACCGGGAGAAGGTCGACGCCGTCGTCGGCTACGTGGGCTCGGGCGACTGCCTGGCCGTGGCGCCTGCAGCCGAGGAGATGAAGAAATTCCTGATCCTCTACGACTGCGGTACGCCGCGCATCTTCGAGGACAACAAGTTGCAGTATGTGTTCCGCACGGCTTCGCACGCGGCGATGGACAACGTGGCGCTGGTGCGCTACATGAAGGCACGCAACGTCAAGGCCGAGACCTTCAACATGATCAACCAGGATTACGCCTGGGGCCAGGACTCGAAGAAGGACTTCACCTGGTCGATGGAGAAGCTGTATCCCGCAGCCAAGGCGGGCGAAGACCAGTTGCCGAAGTTCGGTGCCGGCCAGTACGGCACCGAGATCTCGGCGCTGATGGCCAAGCCGGCCGACGTGACGCACTCCAGCCTGTGGGGCGGCGACCTGCAGGCATTTATCCTGCAGGCCGGCCCGCGCGGTTTGTTCAAGCGCACGCAAATGGTGTTCTCGGCCGCCGACCACGTGTTGCCGGGCCTGGGCGAGAAAATGCCCGACGGCACCATCCTCGGGGCGCGTGGCGCCTACGGCCTGATGTCGCCGAAGTCGGCGCTCAACGACTGGTGGTGGGACCTGTATTCCAAGGCCTACGGTGTCTATCCGGTGCAGGCCCCGTACCGCATGGTGCAGTCGCTGCTGGGCCTGAAGCTGGCGGTCGAAAAGGCGATGGCCGCAAACGGCGGCAAGAAACCCAGCCACGAGCAATTGGCAGCCGCCTTGAAGGGACTGGAATGGGAGTCGCCCGCCGGCAGGATCCGCATGGCGCTCGGCGACGGCCATCAGGCGATCCAGGACACGGCGATCGGCAAGACCCGCTATGACGCGGGCAAGAAGATGGTGCTGCTCGACGATATCCAGCGCTTCCCGGCCGAGTGCGTGAACCCGCCGGCGAACATGAAGGCGGAAGAGTGGATCAAGGCCGGCTTCCCCGGTGCCAAGGGCTGCCCCTGAGTTCAGAACAGGGGCACTTCGATGAACTCGGTGTTCACGATCCTGATCGACGGCATCACCTACGCATCCTGGCTGTTCATCGTCGCGCTCGGCCTGACGCTGGTGTTTGGCGTGCTGAAGATCCTGAACATCGCGCACGGCAGCTTTTATGCACTCGGTGCCTACGCGGCCGCCAGCTTCGTCGGCTGGGGCGCGAGCATGCAATGGGCGCCGGCGTTCTCGCTCGTGGCAATGCTGCTGGCCGCCGTCGCGGTGGCCGCCGTGGTGGCGCCGCTCACCGAGCGCGGGCTGCTGCGCTTCTTCTATGGCCGCGACGAAGTGCTGCTGGTGCTGGTGACCTATGCGATGTTCCTGATTCTCGAAGACGTGACCAAGCTGGTCTGGGGTGCCAATCCGTATTACGTGTCCGAGCCCTACAGCCTGTTCGGTAATGTGCACGTCGGCGTGCAGACCTGGGTCGGCTACGACTTCGCGCTGGTGGCGCTGGCGTTGGTCGTCGGCCTGCTGGTCTGGTGGGGCCTGAACCGCACCCGCCAGGGCAAGATCATGCTGGCGGTGATTCACAGCGCCGAGGTCGCGGCAAGCATGGGCGTGAATGTCTCGCGGGTCTACATGCTGGCGTTCTCGGTGGGCATTTTTCTGGCCGCGCTGGGCGGTGCCTTCACCGCACCGATGATCTCGGTCCAGCCAGGCGTGTCGGTGGGCGTGATCATCGTCTCGTTCGCGGTCGTCATCATCGGCGGCCTGGGCAGCATCGAAGGCGCAGCCGTGGGTGCACTGATCGTCGGCCTGGCACGCTCGCTGGCCGTGCACACAGCCCCGGTGGCCGAGCTGTTCTCGATCTACGTCGTGATGGCGGTGGTGCTGATGTTCCGGCCCGAGGGCCTGTTCCAGCGCACCCAGGCGCGCAAGATCTGACGCGATGGCGGCGATCCCCAGTGCCTGGCCCGCGGCGCAGGAAGCCCCCGCCCTGACCAGCCATCGGCGCACCGCCGCATGGGGCGTCGTCGCCTTTGCCGTCCTGTCTGTGGCAGGGTTGCTCAGCCCGAAGTGGCTCACGTTCCTGATCACGATGGCCGCCGCCAATGGCCTGGTCTCGCTCGGTATCGTCGGCCTGATGCGCGGCGGTGTCGTGCCATTCGGTCAAGGCATGGTGTTCGCCATAGGCGGCTACACCGCGGCCCTGGTGTTCAACAAGCTCGGGTTCACCGATGCCCTGGGCTTGCCGCTGGCCGGTGGCGTGGTCGCGGTGCTGATCGCCGCACCCTTCGCGCCGCTGTTGTCGCGCTACCGCGGCATCTTCTTCGCCATGCTGACGCTGGCGCTGTCGATGGTGACCTACGGGCTGCTGATGAAGCTCGAGGTGCTGGGCGGCTCCGACGGTTTCAACCTGGGACGGCCCACGCTGCTTGGGCAGAAATTGCCCGACGCACACGTGGGCTACATCCTGTACCTGGTCACAATCGGCGTGGCCACCGGCGTCGGTTTGCTGGCGCGGGTCTACTTCGACAGCACCCGGGGTCTGGTCACCCTGGCCGTACGCGAGAATGAACTGCGGGTCGAGTACCTCGGCGGCTCGGTGCGACAAGCGATGGCGATCAACTTCATCCTGGCCGCGTTCTGTGGTGGCCTGGGCGGCGCGCTGGTGGTGATGTCGCTCGGCCACATCGAGCCCAACTTCAGTTTCTGGACCACCTCGGGCGAGTTCGTCTTCGTTGCGATCCTGGCGGGCTGGCAGAGTGTGGCGGCAGTGTTCGTGGCGAGCACCGTGCTCGAAGTGGTGCGCTCGTTTTCCAGCGCCTACTTTCCCAACACCTGGCAACTGGCGCTCGGCCTGTTCCTGCTGTTCGTGATCCGGTTCCTGCCAAGGGGCATCGGGTCGCTGTGGATGAAGGGCGGCTCCAGATGACCGCGATCCTGGAGGCACAGGGCGTGAGCAAGCGCTTCGGTGCGGTCGTGGCCGCCGCCGACATCGGTATCAGCATCGCCGCGGGTGCGCGGGTCAGCCTGATCGGCAGCAACGGTGCCGGCAAGACGACTTTCGTCAACATGATCACCGGCTACCTGAAACCCGACACCGGGCGCATCATGTTCGATGGTCGCGACATCACGGCGCTCGACCCGCGCGCCATCACGCGGCTGGGCGTGGCGCGTTCGTTCCAGATCCCGCAGCTCTACGGCGACCTCACGGTGCTCGACAACATGCTGGTGGCCAACGCCTGCCACGACCAGCGCCTGAGCTTCTGGCAGCCGGCGCGCCGGCGCGCGGCGCTGGACCGTGCCGACGCATTGCTGGCACGCTTCCGGCTCGACGAGCACCGCGGCCGGCGCGTGGCTGAGTTGCCCGGTGGCGTGCGCAAGCTGCTCGATATCGCAATGGCCCTCAGCGCTGCGCCGAAGCTGCTGCTGCTCGACGAGCCCACCAGCGGCGTGTCGGCTGAGGAGAAGTTCCCGATGATGGAGACCATCATGTCGGCGCTCGGACAAGAGGCGATGACGGTGCTCTTCGTCGAGCATGACATGGACATCGTCGAGCGGTATGCCAGCCGCGTGGTGGCGTTCTACAGCGGTCGCATCATTGCCGACGGCGCGCCACGCGAGGCACTGGCCGCGGACGACGTGCGCCGCTACGTCACCGGCGAGCTGCTGCAGGAATGACATGACCCCCAAGCTCACTGTGTTCGCGGCCGCCCGAGGAGGCGCAGGTCTCGTGGAGCAGCCCGGCGAGGCCTGACGATGCTGCAGATCGAATCCATCCATGTCTCGATCCAGTCGGTGCAGGTGCTGCGCGGCCTGTCGCTACAGGTCGGCACCGGCTGCATGGTCGGCCTGGTAGGGCGCAACGGCGCCGGCAAGACCACGTTGATCCGCACCCTGATGGGCCACCTGACGCCGAGCCAGGGGCGCATCGCGTTCGACGGCCAGGACCTGGGCAGGCTGCCACCGCATGCCCGGGCGGCGCTTGGCATTGGCTACATGCCCGAGGACCGCGGCCTCGTGCCCGAGCTGACGGTCGAGGAGAACATCCTGGTTCCGGTCTGGGTGAACAAGTCGCTCGACGAGGCCGAGCGGCTGGCGCTGGTTTACCGCGTGCTGCCCGAACTTCAGGAAATGCGCGCGCGCCGCGCACTGCTGCTGTCGGGCGGGCAGCAGAAGCTGGTGGCGCTGGCACGTGCACTCGCCGTGGGCACCAGGTTGCTGCTGCTCGACGAGCCGTTCGAAGGCGTGGCGCCAGTCTTGTCCAGACGCCTGGGCGAGGTGATCGGGGGACTCAAAGGCAGCGCCACGTCGGTGCTGATCGCGCAGAGCGACCTGAACCATTCGCGCCGCATTGTCGACAACGAAGTCGTGATCGAGCGCGGCGCCAACGTCGCACGGGCCGGGCTGTGAACCCCTGGCAAGACTGCGCGGTGCCGGCGCAGCGCGCGCAGGCGCTGTACGGTGACCGGATCGTGCGCTGCTTCGCCGAGCGGCCGGCGAGCCTGTACCAGATGTTTGAGCGCTCCCGCCGCGCGTGTGCCCCGTGCGACGCCATGGTGTTCGCCGACCGGCGCTGGAGCTACGCGCAGCTGGGCCAAGAAGCGGATCGCCTGGCCGCGGCCTTCCATGAGCAGCGCATCGCTGCGGGCGACCGGGTGCTGATGTTGCTGGGCAACCGGCCGGAGTTCCTCAGCGTGCTGCTGGCGCTGCAGCGGCTGGGCGCGATCGCGGTGCCGGTGGGCGTGCGCGAGCAGCGGCCGGGGCTGGCCTATATGGCCAACCAGTGCGGCGCAGTCGCCATCGTGTTCGACGATGAACTCGCCGACCGCGTTCCCGAGGTCAGCGACACACCGGCGCTGGCGCTGCGCGTCAGGACATCGGATCTATCGACGCTGGCTGGCGTGGCCCGGTCCGCTCCCGAAGCCGCCGCCCCGCACGAAACCGACGTCGCCGTGATTTTGTACACCTCGGGCACCACGGGCCAGCCAAAGGGCGCGATGCTCACGCACTTGTCGATCACGCACTCGGTGCTGCACTACCAGGCCTGCATGCGGTTGCGCACCAAAGACCGCTCGGCGCTCGCGGTGCCGGCCAGCCACGTGACCGGGTTGATCGCGATCATCGCCGCGATGTGGCAGGTGGGCGGCGCTGTGGTGGTGGTCCCCGAGTTCAAGGCCGGGGCGTTCGTGCGGCTGATGGCACGCGAGCGAGTGAGCCACACGCTGATGGTGCCGGCCATGTACCAGTTGTGCCTGCTTAGCGATGCCTTCGAACACGAGGATCTTTCGGCCTGGCGCATCGGCGGGTATGGCGGCGCGCCGATGCCGGTCGCGACCATCGATGCACTCGCCGCCAGGTTGCCGGGCCTGACGCTGCAAAATGCCTACGGTGCCACCGAGACCACCTCTCCCGTGACGATGATGCCGGTCGGGCTGACGCGCGCGCATGCCGACTCGGTGGGCATTGCGTTGCCAGCGGCAGACATCCGCGTGATGGACACCGAGGGCTGCGAAGTGGCGCCTGGCGAGATGGGTGAACTCTGGATCGCCGGACCGATGGTGGTGCCCGGCTACTGGGCCGACCCGCAGGCCACGGCCCGTGAATTCACTGCGGGCTATTGGCATTCCGGCGACATCGGCTCGGTCGACGCCCAGGGCTTCGTGCGCATATTCGACCGCAAGAAGGACATGCTCAACCGTGGCGGCTTCAAGGTCTACTCGGTCGAGGTCGAGAACGTGTTGATGTCCTGGCCCGGCGTGGTCGAGGCCGCAATCATTGGCATGCCCTGTCCGGTGCTGGGCGAACGTGTGCACGCGGTCGTCCATGCGCCCGGCATCAACCCCGACGAGGAGGCACTCCGGCGCCACTGCGCTGAGCGGCTTGCAGACTACAAGGTGCCCGAGAGTTTTGCCTGGAGCATCGAGCCGCTCCCGCGCAATGCCAACGGCAAGCTGCTGAAGCGGCTGTTGCGTGCGCTGCCCCGCGCCGTCTGCGCCAAGGGTGATCATTCATAGCAACTCGGCGCCAGCGCGGTCGCGGCGACTCCAGCTCCGTCGACTGCACCCGGCCAACGTGCCAGAATCGATCGCTGCGGCCCGAACCGGGCCGCACCGAAACGGAGCAGCCAAGCGCAACCCGATGGACATCAGCCAACAGCTGGCGCAGGAGTGGACCACCCTGCAAGACAACTTCGAAGCCCAAGAGCGCAGCGCCCTGTCGATCAAGCTGGTCACGGTGCTCCTGTTTGCCCTGGCGCGCTGGGTCGAGCTGGACCTTTTCTTGACCGGCGCACTGATTCTGATCCTGTGGGTTCAGGAGGCCGTCTACAAGACCTGGCAGGCCCGCCTGGGCGCCCGGTTGCTGGCGCTGGAGGCCATGTTGCAACGCGGACCGCAGGGTACCGAGCGCAGCTTTGCCTTGCACAGCCAGTGGCTGGAGCAGCGCGCCGGGTTGCGGGCTTTGCTGGTTGAATATGCGCAGCATGCCATCCGGCCAACGGTCGCCTTTCCCTACGTGGACCTGCTGCTGCTGGCCGCTGTCCTGTAGCCCGGCGCCGAGGCATGGTGGATTAGACTCATGCCATGGCCGACAAAATGAAATCCTACGCCCGGGTGATCGCAGTATTGCGCGCCAGCCGGGTGTTCGGAGTTCTGGAAGAGCAGGTCATCCACGCCTTGGCGGGTGTGCTCAAGCTGCAGAATGTGCGTGGCGGCAGTCAGGTGCTGCGTGAAGGCAATCCTTCCGACAGCATGATGTTTGTGGTCAGCGGCGGTCTGCGCGTTTCGCGCCGCGCCGACACTGGCAATGTCAGCCTGTACAACGAGATACGCCCCGGTGAGAGCATGGGCGAGATCGGCCTGATCCTGGGGCAAAAGCGCACGGCCGATGTCACGGCGGTGCGCGATTCGATCCTTGCGGTGCTGTACCGCTCCGATTTCGAAGCGCTGTTGCGTGTGCATCCGCTGGCGCTGAACCGGGTGTTTGTCCAGGCCGTCTACAACCTGTTGCGCCATGAACACCAGTTGGCGGCCCGGCACCATGCGCAGTCCTTCGTGGTGGTACCGCTGAACCGCGATGCCCGGGCAGCCGACGTTGCCGAACAGCTGACCCGGGCCTTTTCCAGGATTGGCGTTGCCCACCGCATCGCGCCACCCGAAGAGGAGGACCTGGACATGACCGCGGTCGGCGGTGTTCAGGAGATCGAGGGCCTGGACGAGTTGGAGGAGAACTCCGACTTCCTGGTGTATCTGGCCGAGCCCGGACCCTCATCCTGGACCCGACGTGCATTTCGCCAGGCGGATCAGGTCATTTTCGTCGGATCGTCGGACGCCACACCGACTGTGGGCGACCTGGAAACCCGCCTGCGCGAGGAGCCCGGTTTTGCCATGAAACGGCAGCACCTGGTGATCCTGCACCCCGCCAGCAGTGTCGTACCCAGTGACATGCGGCGCTGGCGCAATGGCCGCGATTACGAACGCATGTACCCGGTGCGTGCCGGGCACGATGGTGACTTCGGACGGCTGGCGCGCTTTCTCACCGGCACGGCGGTCGGCGTCGTGCTCGGCGGCGGTGGCGCGCGTGGCTTCGCCCACCTGGGCGTGTTGCGCGCACTGGAGGAATCGGGTGTGCCGATCGACCTGGTCGGCGGAAACAGCATGGGTGCCCTGATTGGTGCCCAGTATGTGTGCGACGTGCCGCTGGATGAAATCCGGGAGCGTACACGGCGCTTTTGCAGCCGCGGTGAGTACCCGACCCTGCCGTTGATCTCGCTGGTTTCGGGTCGGCGTCTGGAGCGCGACCTGCGCAGCATGTTTGGCGAGACCCAGGTGGACGGTCTGTGGCGGCCCTTCTTTGCCGCCGCTTGCAATTTGAGCAAGGGCAGCACCACAGTGCAGGAAACCGGCCCGATGTGGCGCGCGGTGCTGGCCAGTAATTCCCCGGCGGGTCTGATGCCACCGGTGCTGCTCGAAGGCGACCTGCTGGTCGACGGAGCCATTCTGGAAAACGTGCCGGTCGGGGCGATGCGGGTGCGTCTGGGCACACCACTGGAAAAACGCCGCGGCAACGGCACCATCATTGCCATCGATGTGGATGTGCGCGAGGAGATGGGCGTGGACCCGAGCCTGACCCGGCTGTCGGTGTGGCGCACGCTCAAGGGCTTCGTTGTCCAGAGCGGGCATTCGTCACCCGGCATTGGTGAAATCCTCTACCGGGCGGGCCACATCGGCGGGTTGAACCAGCGCAGCCGTACCATCTCTCAGGCCGACCATTACCTGGAGCCACCCGTGGCCGATTTCTCACTGATGAGCTATCGCAGTGCCGCCGAGATTGCCGAGGTGGGCTACCGCTACACCATGGAAAATATCGCGACATGGAACCGGCAGCCGACCCGGCTCTGAGCAATCTGGCCTTGTCGCTCAGCCAGCGCGAAGTCTGGCTGGATCAGCGGGCGTGGCCCGCGAGCACCCATCTGAACATTGGTGGCTGCGGTTTTCTGGGAGGGCGGTTCGACCTGGACCTGTTGCGCCGGGCGCTGACATTGCTGGTGGCGCAGAACGATGCCTTGCGCCTGGCACCCCTGGCCGACGGAAGGCAGCGCTTGCTGGCGCCTTTTGCGCCGACCCTGGAGATGGTGGATATCAGCCAGTCGGACGACCCACGACGAGCGATGCGCGAATGGTGGCAGCAACGCAACCTTGAGCCCTACGCCTTCGACGGTACGCCTCCCTGGCGCATCGCCTTGCTGCGCGCCCACGACGAGCTGCACGGTGTGTCGCTGCAGTTTCACCATCTGGTCATGGATGGCTGGGGTAGCGCCCTGGTGCTGCAACGCTGGAGCGACCTATACAACCAGCTGCTGGCCGGTACGCCGCCGATCGCGTTGGCCAATCCCAGCTATCTGCAGTTCATTGAGGAATCCAACGCCTACCGCGCCTCAGAAGCTTTCGCCCGCGATGCGGCATATTGGAGCGGGCAACTGGCACAGTTGCCGGCGCCGCTGATCGAGCGCCGCTTTTCGGGGCCGAATCCGCATGCGCTGTCCGCATCCCGGGTAGGCATCCAGAACATTGCACTGCAGGAGTACAACGAGCTCGTGGCCTTTGCCACCTCCCTCGGCAGCACTGCCTTCAATTTCTTTCTGGCCGCCGTCTGCCTGTATTTCGCCCGCACCTGTGGCCGCCAGGAGATTGTTGTTGGCGTACCCTGCCTGAACCGCGGTGGCCGGCGTTACCGCGAGACCCCGGGTATGTTCGTGGGCGTGCTGGTGCTCAACATCAAGGTCGATCCCGACATGCGCCTGTCCGACCTGGTCAGTGCGGTCGGCCTGGCGATGCGCGGAGCCTTGCGCCATCCACGCTACCCCTTGAGCGAACTGGGCCGTTCTCTGGAAGTCATCCGCAGTGGTCGCGACGGCCTGTTCGATGTGATGCTGTCGTTCGAGCGCCAGGGCTATGACGTGAATTTCGGCACAGCCCATGCCATCGACTCAGGCCAGATGTTTTCCGGCATTGCCCGTTACCCGCTGGGCGTGACCGTGTGCGAATTTCTGCCCGCGCAGGATGTAGCGCTGGTGCTGGACGGTAGTGTGGCCTGCTTTGCCGAGGGCGAAGTCGAACTCCTGGGTCGGCGTTTCTGGCATCTGGTGCAGACACTGATGGCGCGGCCACAGTTGTCGGTGCGCGATGTCGCCGTACTGCCGCCGCTGGAACAGCAGGAGCTGTTGTTCGGTCTGCACCGGGACGTGCCGGCGCTTGAACCCATGGGCTCCTTTGCCTTCCTGGTCGAGCGCCAGGCCGGGCTGCGTCCCAGTGCCACGGCCCTGGTGTGGGATGGCGGCAGCATGGACTATCGTAGCCTGGACCGCCGGGCCAATCATCTGGCGCAGCGCCTGGTGGCGTTTGGCGTGGCGCGCGAATCGTTGGTGGCAATTGCCATTGGCCGCAGCGCCGACATGGTCATCGCCATGCTGGCCGTGGCCAAGAGCGGTGCGGCTTTCCTGCCGCTGGACCCGGACGCGCCAGTGGCGCGGCTGGCCGGCATCCTGCAGGAGAGTGCCGCCACCTGCCTGCTCATTCAGGAGCACAGCTGGGAGCGCATGGCGCCATTGCACGGCCGTACCCTGGTGACCAACTGGGGGGGCAGTCCGTTGGCGGAGCAGATGGCACCAAGCCCGCCGGCTTCGCCAGCGCCGCAGGATCTGGCCTATGTGCTTTTTACCTCCGGCTCCAGCGGGCGGCCCAAGGGTGTGATGGTGGAGCACGGCACCTTGCTGCGACGCCTGGCGTGGCTATCCAGAACCTACCAGGTCGAGCCCTCTGACCGTTCGGCCCAGGCCACCCAGGTCACCTTCGACCCGTCCTTGATCGAGCTGTTCCTGCCACTGATCAATGGCGCCAGCGTGGCCCTGCCGCCACCCGGGCGGTTGCGACCGGAGACCCTGGCCGACTTCGCCATCAAGCATGGTGTCACCATCATGGCCTTCGTACCGTCGACGCTGGCCGGCTTCCTGGAGGCGGCGCACGGCAGCGGCGAACTCAAGCTGCGGGTGGCCTGTTGTGGTGGCGAGGTCCTGTCGGCTGAATTGGCGAACCGCTATCTGGCGCAGACCGGCGGACGGCTGTTCAACGTCTATGGTCCGACCGAGGCCGCGATCTTTGCCACTGCCTGGGCCTGTCGCAGCCAGCCGGCCGGAACCGTGTTGCCCATTGGGCGGCCGATCGATGACACCCTGATCTATGTGCTCGATGCGCAGCTGCAGCCCGTACCTTTTGGCGTACCCGGTGAAGTGTTCATTGGTGGCCAGACCCTGGCACGTGGTTATTTGAACCGGCCCGAGCGCACGGCGGATGCCTTTGTGCCGGACCCCTGGCATGCTGGCGCGCGTATGTACCGCACCGGCGACCGGGGGTGGCTGGGGGTGGACGGCGATCTGCACTTCATCGGCCGCGCGGACCGCCAGATCAAGCTGCGCGGCTATCGCATTGAACTTGGCGAGATCGAGGCAGCCCTGATGGCCGTGGAGGGCGTCACCCAAGCCGCGGTCAAGCTGGCAGAGCGGCGCGATAAGCCGGTGCTCTATGCCTGGGTGTCAACTACCGGGGATCACACGGCCGAGAGCCTGCAACGGGTGCTGCGCGTGCGCCTGCCCGACTACATGATTCCGGCGGCCATCAGCGTCCTGCCTGAGTTGCCGGTCAGCCATGTTGGCAAGATCGACTATGCAGCCCTGCCCGAACCGCAACGCGGCGCGGCGCCAGAGGTCAGCCGGGAGCCGGCAACGGCGCTGGAGCGGGAACTGTTGGCGCTCTGGGAAGACGTTCTGGACATGCATCCCCTGCACGTACAGGACAACTTCTTCGATATCGGTGGGGATTCGCTCGCGGCCGTGACCATACTGACCGGCATCGAGCGCATGATGGGCCGCAAGGTGCCGTTGTATCTGCTGACGGAGCATCCCACGGTGGAGCGGCTGGCCCAGGTGCTGGAGGGCGAGACGGCCTCACCGGAATTGATGATGCGTCTGGGCGCCGGGTCGGCTGGTGTGCCTCTGTATCTTGCTGCGTCCGGGCACGGTGATCTGCTGCGCTTCCAGACGCTGGCGCACGCTCTGGAGGACGCCTGCGAATTGCACATGCTGCAGCCCCCGCTGGGTGACCTGATCGAGTCCACATCCAAGTTGGCGGCGCTGTACGCCGACCGGATCCAGAAGCAGTCGCATGGGCCGGGTTATGTGGCAGGGTTCTCGGTGGGCGGCATTGCTGCCCTGGAGACCGCCTGCCTGTTGGAGCAGCGCGGTCACAGCGTGCGCGGCCTGATCCTGATCGACACCATCTATCCGAAGAAGGTCTGGGGCGGCACGGCCATCTGGCGCACCCTGGGTTGGCTGGTGCGGCGGTTGCATGTGCAGGACCTGAGCATGAACGGCCGACGGCTGGGCGCGATGTTCAGCGACGCCGGGCTTGTTGGTCAGGTCATGGCCATGAGCGGATACCGACCCTCGCGTTTTGGCGGCCGCACCATGCTGATCAAGACCGCTGGTCTGGCGCGCTGGGACAGCGTGCTGTTCGGCCCGTGGCGGCGCCTGCTGGGCGAGCAAATGACGCAGCACCAGATCGCGGGCCTGCATGGCTCCATTTTTGAGACCGGCAATACCGACGAAATTGCCGCGTTGCTTGCCGAGGCCGTGGATGCGCGTGCCTGAACGGCCGGCGCTGCCAGGTTCGGGCAGGGACTTCACGGTCAACGGACTGGGCTTGCGATGAGCCAGCCTGACCCGCATGCTGCCCGGTTGCGCCGGCGCCTGGGCCTGCTGGTGCTGGTGCTGATAACCCTGCTCGGCCTGGCACTGGCCTGGAGTTCAACGCCCCTGCGCGCCTGGCTGGATATGGAGCGCGTTGTCGCTGCATTGCGCGATCTCGGTCGGTCCTTCGGGCCGACGCTGGCTATTGCCGGGTTCGCCCTGGCCAGCACCCTGGCCGTGCCGTTGACCTTTCTGGTGCTGGTGACGATAGTCGCCTTCGGTCCTTTCGTCGGCGCGCTGTGCGCCCTGGTTGGGGCCTTGCTGGGCGCAGCCGCCAGCCATGGGGTGGGTGCGGCCCTGGGCAAGGAAGCGGTGCAGCGTCTGGCCGGCCCGAAAGTCAACCTGATCAGCCAGCGGCTGGCGCAGCGTGGCTTGCTGGCTGTGATTGCGGTGCGGCTGGTGCCGATAGCGCCCTTTGCCATCATCAACATGGTCGCTGGCGCGGCCCACATCAGTCTGCGTCACATGCTTGTCGGCACGGCCATCGGCATGTTGCCCAGCACCCTGGCGATGGCCCTGTTCGTGGACCAGATCCTGGCCGCGATGCGACAACCCGGGCCCAGTACCGTGGCCCTGCTGGCGCTGACCGTGGTCCTGATCGTTGCGGGCGTCTGGGCCATGCGGCGCTGGTTGCTGCGCGGCTCCAGAGGCTGACCGGCCACGGCAATGCAGGCTCGATGATGCCCCACCTCCTGCCCGCCGGGAATGGCATTGCAAGCCGCGCCTTGCTGGCGCTGGGTCTGGCAACGGTGCTCCTGCTTCTGGACCAATCGCTGCGCTCGCCGGTGCCCGCGCCCGCCAACGCGCGGCGGGCCGCAGGGGAGGCAGCTTCCACCCGTGGTGCCTGGCAGCTGGAGCAGCGTGGGCATCTGCCCATGCCCGCGCATACCCCGGCGGCGCACGCCAGCTTCCTGTTGCCGCTGCCCTCCGGCGAACACGCGTTGCTGGCCTTCTGGTTCGCTGGTAGCCGCGAAAGTGCGGCCGATGTACAGATTGCTGCGTCGGCGCTGGACCGCGAGGCAGGCAACTGGAAGGCGGCCCGCTTTGTTGTCAACGCTGACACCCTGGGTCGGCAGCTTGGCTTTGGTGTGCGCCGGCTGGGCAACCCTGTAGCCTGGCGCGATCCGCAGGGGCTGATTCATTTGTTTGTGGTGGCTACCGGCCTGGGTGGCTGGGCCGCCAGCCGAGTGGTTCATCTGCGCCAGGCGAACACAGGCACCGCGTTCGAGATGCTGTCGTTTGCGCCGGTGCAGGTCTTGCCCTTGTCATGGCTGTGGAACACCAGCTTCCTGGTGCGTACGGCACCGTTGCCGCTGGCCGACGGCGGCATGGTGCTGCCGGTGTATTTCGAGCTCGGATTCAAGTATCCGGTGATGCTGCGCTTCTCCGCCGACGGCCGCCTCGCAGGGCTGACACGGGTGTCCCGCCGTACCCATCTGCTGCAGCCCAGCCTGTTGCCGCTGGACAGCACGCACTGGTTGGCCTTGATGCGCGATGGCAGTGCGGCCGGTCATGTGGCCGTGGCGCGCACTGACAGCGCGGGAGCCGACTGGCTCGACCTGCCGGACTTGTCGTTGACCAACCCGGACGCTTCCATCGCCAGCATGGCGCTGTACCCGGGTCATCTGCTGTTGGTGCACAACTCTTCGATGCCAGGGCGTGGGGCGCTGGACCTGAGCAGTTCCAGCGACGGCCTGCACTGGCACCTGGAGCACAGGTTGGAGCGCGGAGCCACGCAGGACGAGTACTCCTATCCGTCCATGGCCTGGGTCGACGGCAAGCTGTGGATCAGCTACACCGATGGTCGCCGCAGCATTGCCTGGCAACGCTTCAAGCGCACTGCCGATTGACACACCCGGTCCATGTTCCAGAGCCTGTTGTCCAATCTGTTGCCCGAAGCATCCATGCCGGTGCTGCCCGCCGCGCTTGCGCTGCGCTGGGCGCAGCCCGTGTTGTGGGCGCTGGTGCTTGGCGGTCTGACACTGACCCTGTTGCGCCCGCTCGGTGCGCGCGTGCAGCGCAGTGCCGCAGCGCTGGTACTGCTTTGGACCTTTTTGCCTGGCCCGGTCTCCCCAGCATACTGGCTGGGCCTCGCATTCCAGTTGCCCAGTTTGTCTGGCGCAGCGCTGTGCCTTTACCTGGGCCATCGCGCCTGGCGACTACGCGGCAGTGGCGCGGACGCCGCGCTGTCGTCAGACGGCCCGGCTGGTGTCTTTTGGAGCGTGGCTGCAGTGCTGCTGGGGTGGATTCTGTTGCTTGACACGTTTGCTGTCTGGCCGATGTCGGTGTACGCATCGGGCTTTGGCATGCGTGCCCTGTCATTGGCCTTGTTGCTGGCCAGCATTCCCTGGCTGGTGGGCGCAGCGTACTGGCGCGGTGCCGCTATGGCTGCTGCCTTGTTGGCGCTGTACGTGATGACCCGGTTGCCCAGTGGCAATCTGTGGGACGCGTTGCTGGATCCCTGGCTTTGGCTGGCTTTGCAGTTGCGGTTGGTGCAGCTGTTGGTGCGCTGGCTGACCTGGCGCTTCAGGGTTGGCGCTGAAGCAACCACTCGTGCCTGAACAGCCAGTCTTGCGGGTACCAGATGTTCGTCAAGCGAATTTCGCCACTTTCGTGCCGACCCTTGAGTTGCCAGCGTTCACCGCGCAACACGCATGCGGGCAGACAAGGCGGTGCCGTCTGTCCAGCCTGTGCCTGCAGCCAGACAACGCCGTCGTGCTGTCCCAGCAGCGTTCGCAACTGGTCCTGCGGGCTATTTGCCGCAGCAGTGCCCGTAGCGCCGGCCAGCGCAGCTTGGGAGCGCGCTCGCTGCTCCACGTCGTAGGGCACAAAATGCTTGCCCGGCAGCAGAAACTGGAAGCGCTCAAACTGGCCGTTGAAGCCATTCGGCACTGCGATGACGGCGCCAGTGATGGCGGCGGCTGCGGCAGGCGGGAAACGTCCAGCGGGTCCATCCAGCGGCAGCAGGGCAAAGTTCAGACACAGGTAGACACTGACGCAGGCCAGCAGGGCACAGGCGCGGGTCCAGGCCGGCCGTAACAGCCCACCCAGCACGCAGGCCAGGCCCAACAGCAGCGCCAGCGTAGAGCCTCCCAGGTGCCATGGCGTGCCGATCCCGAGTTCGCTGCCGACCCAGGCGATGCGCGACAGCAGCAGGATGAATGGTGCTGCCAGCAGCAGGGTTGCCACGAACCAGCCGCGGCCGATCCGGCTCCAGCAAAGCGCCAACAACATGGCCATGGCCGGCATGGCGGGGATGACGTAACGGGCAGAGCGCTGGCTGGGGATGGTGAACACCAGCAACCACACCGCAAGCCAGACCAGCAGGATCTGAACGGGCAACGGTATCGGCTTGCCGGGTTGGCGCTGGCGCCAGCTCTTCCAGCCAGACCAGGCCAGGCCCAGCACCGCAAAGGCCAGCAGTCCGGCGTCCTGCAGATACGCCAGCAGCTGGGCCCAGATGCTGGAGCCGCCACGCAGTGCGGCATGCCAGTAGCCTTCAGGGCCGGCCAGTTTGCCGGCGTTCTCGCCGACCACAAACTCGCGCCAGACGGCGGCGGGGTCCGGGTCCAGCAGCAACCACAGGGAAAATATTCCAAGTCCCAGAGCCACGCTGAGGCCACAGCCCGCAGTGGTCCTGCATAACACCTGCCAAGTCACGGGCCGCTGCGCCAGCAGCAAGGCGCACCACAGCGTTGCTGCGGCCGGGGCGATCAGGGCAAACGACTTGTAGGCCGCTCCCAGACCCAGGGCCACGCCAGCCAGCAAGTAGCCGCCGACACTCCAGGCGCCAGGGGCGGTTGCAGAGGTGCTGCCCGGTGGCCGCTGTCCGCTGGCAGCGACGCGCCACAGCAGCCAGAACATCGGCAGGTTCAGCCAGAAGCTCTCTGCGGCACTGGTCAGATACGGCCGGCCATAGCGGAAGGTGCAGAAAAAGGCGAGGTATACGCAAGCCGCGACCAGGGCCGTGCGCGGGT
>JANMKM010000124.1:0-3379 GCA_031372035.1 Rhodoferax sp.
GCCGTGGTCTTCAAGAGCGTCGGCATATGAGTGATCCGATGCCAGTGGTCGAGATAAGAGGCCTGTGGTCGGTGTTCCGCACCGCCGGGCGCAGCAGCATCATCCACCAGAACCTGAACCTGACAATCCATGCCGGCGAGATGGTGTCGCTGGTAGGTGGCTCGGGCAGCGGCAAGACTGTGATGCTGCGCCAGATGCTGGGGCTGGAGAAGCCGCGCAAGGGCACGGTGACGGTGCTGGGCAAGCCGGCGACGCAGCTGGGCGAAAAGGACGCCTCCAGCCGGGTTGGCATGCTGTTCCAGCACGGCGCGCTGTTCTCGGCCTTCAATGTGCTGGAGAACATTGCCTTTCCCCTGCGCGAACTCGGCACCCTGCCCGATGACCTGGTGCGCGACGCCGCGCTGGTGAAGCTGCAGATGGTGGGGCTGGATGCGGCCCATGCGTACAAGATGCCGTCGAATCTGTCAGGCGGAATGATCAAGCGCGTGGCCCTGGCGCGGGCCCTCATCATGGACCCGGCGCTGCTGCTGCTGGACGAACCCACCGCCGGTCTGGACCCCGACAGCTCGGACGCCTTCTGCGCTTTGCTGCGCTCGCTGCACCGCGAACTGGGCCTGACTGTGGTGATGGTGACACACGACCTGGACACCCTGTTCGAGCTCAGCACCCGGATTGCAGTGCTGGCTGACAAGCATGTGATCGTCACCGGCGCGCCCAAGGAAGTGATCGCCTTCCCGCACGCTTTCATCCACGATTTCTTCCTTGGCGAGCGTGGTCAGCGCGCCATGGAGCTGTTGCGCGAATACCCGTTCGCCGTGTAGATTCGGAGGACCCATGGAAAACAAGGCACATGCGCTGGCCGCTGGAACTTTCGTACTGGTGGTCGCGGCCTTGGCTGTGGCACTGGCTGCGTGGCTGACGCGCGACGTCGGCTCCTGGCGCACCTACGAGATGACCACCCGCGACGCAGTCAGCGGCCTGCTGCCGCAGGCTTCGGTGCGCTACCGCGGGGTTTCGATCGGCAAGGTGACCGCCATCGAGTTTGACCCCCAGATCCGCGGCAACGTGCTGGTGCGCATGGCCATCGACGAAGACGCGCCCGTGACCAAGTCCACCTACGCCACGCTGGGCTTTCAGGGTGTGACCGGGCTGGCCTATGTCTCGCTGGACGACGGCGGCGAATCCAAAGAGGCGCTGCCCGACGGGCCCGATGGCGCTGCGCCGCGGATCACGCTGCGCCCGGGCCTGCTGGCGCGGCTGTCGGACCAGGGTGCAAATTTGCTGGTGCAGCTGGAGGAAACCACCAAGCGTGTCAACGCGCTGCTGGCGCCGGACAACCAGAAGGTGCTGGTGGGCAGCATTGCCAGCTTGGGGCGTTCGGCCGACAGCGTGCAGGCCCTGTCCACCAACCTGGACGCCGTGCTCAATGCCCAGCTCGGGCCGGAGAACGTGAACATTCCAAAGTTCGTCAACGACACCGCCAAGGGCGTGAAGTCGCTGGAGGTGATGGCGGGTGACGTCAGCGCCAGCTTCAACGAGATCGGCAAGGCTGCGGCCTCTCTGAACCAGCTGTCGCAGCGCATGGCCAGCCCGGGCGGGCCGTTGGACAAGCTCTCCGACGGTGCCCAGGCCCTGGCTGGCGCCGGCCAGACCCTGAACGCCAGCACCCTGCCGCGGCTCGGACGCACCGCCGACGAAGCGGCCCGCAGCGCCCGCCAGGTGGGCCGTGCGGCCGGCACCGTGGGCGAGAACCCGCAGGCCTTGATCTTTGGCGCCGGCGCCATCAGCCCGGGACCGGGCGAGCCCGGCCATATAGCACCCAAACCATGAAGCTCTACCCCTTGGCCCTGGTGGCCTGCGCCCTTGTTGCCGGCTGTGCCGCCTTCCCCGACAAGCCGGTGCGCCCGGATGTCTACGACTTCGGCCCTGGTGCCACCGTGGCCCGCGCTGCGCCAGCGGCGACGCTGCCGACTATTGCCCTGGGCGAGGTGGAGGCCAGCAGTGCCCTGGACAGCACGGCCCTGCTGTACCGCATGGCCTACGCCGACGCCCAGCAGCTCAAGCCCTATGCCCTGGCGCGCTGGAGCATGCCGCCGGCGCAGCTGCTGCGCCAACGCCTGCGCGAGCAACTGGCGCAAAGCCGCGCGGTGGTCAGCCCTGGTGACGGCGCGCGCGAGGCCACCGCCCCCTGGGTACTGCGGCTGGAACTGGAGGAATTCAGCCAGCTGTTTGCGTCGCCCACCAGCAGCGTGGGCCTGTTGCGGTTGCGTGCCAGCGCGGTGCAGATGCTGCCGCAGGGCGAGCGTCTGCTGGGCCAGCGCAGCGTGGTGGTGCAGCAGCCGGCACCCACTGCAGATGCAGCAGGTGGCGTGAAAGCGCTGGCCGCTGCCAGCGACAAGGCAGTGGCCGAGATCGAGCAGTGGCTGGCGCAGCTGCAGCCGGTGCGCTGACTTAGTACCGCAACCCGAAAGTATCAAAACATGAAAGCGCGTCTTCGCACCCATGGCGGCGTTGCATCCCTTGCGAAGGCGTCCAGCCTTCGCTGCAGTCTGCGCCTTGCCCTGAGCGCGAATCCATCACTTTCATTTTGTTCCGCTACTTCCGGGTTGCGGTATTAGCATGTTCGGGCTGCCCAGCAAGGCCAAACGCCCGCCTGCGGCAGGCGCTGGCGGCTTTCTGGCCCGAGCCCGTGCCCGGGCCAAGGCCCGCTCCCGGCCGGTAGAGCCGCAGGCCGCCCTGGTGCCGGAGCCCGCGCCGGTTGTCGCACTGGTTGTCGAACCTGTTGTCGGTCTGAGCGAGGTGGAACTGCAGCTGCAGGCCGCCGGCATGGAGCTGCTGGGCCATTGCACCGACCTGTCGGCACGGGCCGTGCAATGGCGCCACGGCTCGGCCCTGCTGGAAGACCTGAGCGAGGCCGAGCTGGCAGTGCTGGGCAGCGTGATGCCGATGGTGCGGGCCCAGCCTGGCCAGACCCTGATCGCCGAAGGCGCTCTGGGCGACTGGATGCTGCTGCTGCTCAGCGGCACGGTGGACGTGGTGAAAGACGCCGAAGAAGGCGAGCGTTCGCGTCTGGCCGTCATCAAGGAAGGCGCATCGATTGGCGAGATGTCGATGCTGGACGCCTCACCCCGCTACGCCAGCTGTGTCGCCATCGAGGAAGTGCAAGCCGCCGTCCTGACCCGCGCCGCCGTGGGACGGCTGATCGACGAGCACCCCGTGGTCAGCTCCAAGCTGCTGGTCAAGCTCACCCAGATGCTGGCCCAGCGGCTGCGCAACACCAGCAACCAGATGATCAAGCTGCTACAGAAGCAGTAGTACTCTGTGCTGTTTTTCTTGCGCTTCTTGGGCTTTTTGCCTCTAGGAGTCTGGGCGCCAGAAC
>JANMKM010000149.1:0-2978 GCA_031372035.1 Rhodoferax sp.
CACCGGTGAGGTTCACGGTGCCACCAGCCAAGTTGTTGAACACAGCGGCACTGTTGAGATTCAGCCGACCAGTGGCCATATTGACGGTGCCGCTGTTGCTCCAGGTCTTGCCATTGAGCGACACGTCGCCCAGTGTGGTCACGCCGCTGGTGCTGAGCGTTCCGGACCCGCCAATGGAGCCACCGCTCCAGTTCAGCTTGCCATTGAAGGAAGAAGCCTGGGATGCGGACAGCGAGCCGCCAGTAGTGATTGCGAAATCCCGATTGATGATGAACGAACGCACGGTCTGCGCATCTGCATCCAGGACGACAGTTGGACCACCCGTTGCAATGAATACGTCGTCCAGGCTGCCGGGCAATGTGCCGCCGCTCCAGTTTGCGGAATTGGTCCAGGAGAACCCGTCACCCAGCCCGGTCCAGGTGCCGGCGGAAACGGCATTCAGCTGGATTTGCACCTGCGTACCGGTATAGGACGCGGTGGCTGCCAGACCGCCCAGGTTCACGGTGCTGAAGTTGAGGTTGCGGCTGCTGCCGGTGACGATGTTGTAGCTGCCGGAAACGGCCGAACCAGACAGGTTCAGCGTGCCTCCCAGATTGACAACGCCGGTTACAACCAATGCGTCGAAATTGCCAGCTGCAGCGGAATCCAGTTGGATATTCAGGACACCACTTGCAGACTGGGTAAGGCCACCAACAATGGTCAAGGCACCCGTAGTGTCACCGCTGACATTGCCCGGGCTGATGATGCCGTTGTTGGTCAGCAGGCTGTTCGAGAGATTCAGCGTCCCTTCACCGCGGATGGTGCCGTTATTGGTCATCACGCCGGCACGTGCGAAGGTGGCGAGAGAACTGATCTGGATGATGCCGGCGTTGGTGGTCAGCGATGGAATCGACAGCGTGCCGACATCGACCCAGGTCAGGCCGGAGTTGTTGAACGCAATGACGCTGCTGACAGAAGATGTACCTGTGCCCCCATCCTTGACGAAGCTGCCGGAGTTGTTGATGGTACCGATGCCGCTGGACGTCGAGATGCCACTGTTGTCGGAGATCACATAGCTGCCGGCATTGTTGAGAATGCCTGTGCCGTTGTCGATGAACAGGGTGCCACCGGTCTGGGTCAGCGTACCGTTGTTGTTGAAGCTTCGCCGCAGGAACTTGTTGCTGGCTGCAGAAACTGTGCCGGCAGCACCATTGTTCAGCGTTGTTGTGCCGCTGCCGCCCATGGTGCCGCCGGTCCAAGTGAGACCGGATAGCGTTAAGGCGCCAGCACCGTCCAATGTTCCGCCACTCATGGTCAGGTTGGACGCCGCCATGTTGGAGGTGACCGTCAATGTGCCAGCACTCAACGCCAGGCCGCCGCCAAAGTTCACGCCGGCAAGCGTGGTTGTCGCGTTGCTGGTTTGCGCCAGCGTTCCGGTTCCGGTGAGGTTGGTGGTGCCTGTCAGTGTTGTGGCGCCGCTGCGGTTGAGGGCAAGTGTTGCTCCTGGTGCGATGCTGTAGTTGCCAGGCATCGACGTCAACACCGTATTGCCAGTCAGTTGTAGCGTACCGGCGATCACGTTGACACTGCCGTTGTTTGTGAAGGCACCCGAGTCCATGACAACCGTGCTGCTCGGCGCATTCATGTTCAATGCGCCATTGAGGGTAAGCGTCTGGCCTGCAGTGCTTCCGGTCCAGAAGAAGCCGCCGCGTAGCAGGTTGACCGTAATGCCGGAGCCGAGGGTGAGGTTCGAGGCGCCCTGGGTCCAGAGGTAATTGGTGTTTGTGCCGCCGCCAAACTCGATCACGCCGCTACCACCAATGGTTTGCGTTCCCGTGACATACAGGAAAGTATTGCTGCCGTTGCCCGCGAGCGATACCTTCTTGCCGCCGGACATGGTCAGGCCGTTCAGGATGGTCAGACTGCCGCCATTGTTGACGACCATGTCGGTGGCCAGCGTCACACCGTCCAGAATGCCGCTACTCGACGACAAGCCGACGTTGCCGCTGGTGCTGACCGTGCCGCCATTGATCCGGCCACTGGAGCCCAACTGTACGGAACCACCTGTGCCGAACAGGGACAGCGTTTGACCGGTGTTGGTGATGGTGCTGTTGAGCAGCGCGGTGCCACCCTGGAACTCATATATCGAGAACTGCGACGAGGTGATGCCAGATTGCAGGTTGATCGTGGAACCAGTGGTGATCGGGATGCGCCCGGTGATGGAGTAAGTGCCGCCCAGGATCAGGGTGCCGCCAGTGCGCAGGTCAAAACCAACGCCCGCGCTGGTCCAGTTGGTGGCACTGACATTGAGTGTGCCGCCGTTAGCCGAACCGTTGCCGACGCGCAGCGTCCCGCTATTGGTGAATGTGGACGGGTTGATGGTAAAAGTTTGACCAGTGACATTGGCAAAAATGGTACCGGCGTTGACAACATTCGCCGTGTAGTAATTGCTGATCGAGCCGAAGCCTTGCAGCGTGATGCCGGCGTCAATGTGCAGGGTCTGCCCCGCGTTGTCGAGGTTGCCGTAGATGGTGCCGCCCGAACTCTGGATCGTGGCTGTACCAGGAGTTGCGATGTGTTGTGCGCCACCGGAGCCGAAGTACCAGGTGTCGTTGCTCTTGTCGACGAGCACACCATTGGCCAGCTTGAGGCCATTGCGGATGCAGGTACCACCGTTGAAGGTCAGGTTCGAGCCTTTGGTCAAGCCATCGAGAACGTTGCTTCAGCTGGTGTTGAATACAGTGCCGTCGCCTCTGATGATCACACTGTTCTTGAGCGTGCCACTGAAGTTCGACAGGCCACCCGTGCCGAAGATGCCGGCGCTGCCGATGTCCAGCGTGCCTTCGACGTTGTTTCGGCTTTTGCCCCGCGTGCCGGTGACTTTCCCCGTGCTGCCGGCCGCACGGGTGTAGGTGCCCAGGCTTGCTGCGGTGAAATTTCCACCAAAGTTCAAGGTGCCGCCGGTGCTGATGCTCAGGCTGCCGTTGTTGGTCAGGTTG
>JANMKM010000174.1:0-4556 GCA_031372035.1 Rhodoferax sp.
GGAGAACAACCGGCCTGGCGTCGCAGCCCGCTTGAAGATCGATTACGCGACCCTGAGCAAGATCAATCCGCGCCTGGTGTACGCCAGCATCTCGGGCTTCGGCCAGACCGGGCCCTTGAGCCAGCGTCCGGGCTTCGACCAGATAGCCCAGGGCATGGGCGGTCTGATGTCGGTGACCGGCATACCCGGCGAGGGCCCGATGCGGGTCGGCATCCCGATTGCGGACCTGTGCGCCGGCATCTTTGCGGCCCAGGGCATCCTGGTGGCGCTGCTGGAACGCGAGGCCTCCGGCCGCGGCCAGTGGCTCCACACCTCGCTGCTGGAAGCCATGGTCTACATGCTGGACTTCCAGACCTCGCGCTACCTGATCGACGGCGAGGTCGCCACCCAGGCCGGCAACTTCCACCCGACCAGCATCCCGACCGGGGTCTACAAGGCGCGCGACGGCTACCTGAACATTGCGGTGTTCGGCTCCAAGATCTGGGAGCGCTTCTGCAACATCCTGGGCGCGCCGGAGTGGATCAGCGACCCGCGCTACCACGACAAGGCCTCGCGCTCCGTCAACCGCGACACGCTCAATGCCGAGATCAACCGCCGACTGGCGGCGCAGGACCGCAGCCACTGGATTGCGCAGTTCAACGACGGCGGCGTGGCCTGTGGCCTGATCAGCGACATGCGCGAGGTGTTTGCCGAGCCGCAGATCGCGCATCTGGGTATGGTCAAGGACGTTGTGTCACAGCGGCTTGGACCCCAGCGCATGGTGGGCCAGCCGATGCAGCTGGAGCGCACGCCCAGCAGCATCGCCCGTGCCGCGCCACGCCGGGGTGAACACACGGAAGAGGTGCTGCGCGAACTCGGTGTTGGTGCGGATGACCTGGCCCGGATGAAAGCCACGGGGGTGTATTGATGACCGAACCCAGCTATACATCGAGCACCGAGCGGGTCCAGAGCTGGCTCGATGCCAGCACGCTGCACATCCGCTTCAACAACCCGGCGAAACACAACGCCTTGTCGGTGGACATGTGGGAGGCGGTGCCGCCGCTGCTGGCGCTCGCCAGCAATGACGATCGGGTGCGCCTGGTGGTGTTTTCCGGCACTGGCGAGAAGGCCTTTGTCTCCGGCGCCGACATCTCACAGTTCGAGGACATGCGCGCCGCGCGCGAGGCTGTCAGCCGCTATGAGCTCATGGCGGAGCAGACGCTCACCGGCATTGCCGACTTTGCCAAGCCAACCCTGGCCTGCATCCGCGGCTACTGCATTGGCGGTGGCGTGAATGTGGCGATTGCCTGCGACATCCGGATCGCGTCGTCAGACGCCATGTTTGCGATTCCCGCCGCCCGTCTGGGGCTGGGCTACCGCTATTCGGCGATGAAGAACCTGGTGGACCTGGTCGGCCCCGGCGCCGCCAAAGATCTGTTCTTCACGGCCCGGCGTATCGATGCCACGGAAGCCAAGGCGCTGGGACTGGTGACGCGCGTGTGTGCGCCTGAAGCTTTGGCTGGATTGCTGGGCGAGTACACCGCGGCCCTGGGCGAGAACGCCCCACTCACCGTGATGGCAGGCAAGGCGATCACGCGTGAAATCCTCAAACCATCGCCGGAGCTGGACATGGATCTGTGCACATCACTGATCCGTGGCTGCTTCGAGAGCGCCGACTACACCGAAGGCCGCACCGCCTTCATGCAAAAGCGCAAGCCGGTCTTCACCGGGCGCTAAGGCGCAGGCTGGCGCAGGAATAACAAGGAAGAACCGATGCAATCCTGGTGGATGCAGATGACGGACACAGCAACCGCGCTGGAGATGCGCGAGACAGTCGTGCCGCAGCCCGGGCCGGGCCAGCTGCTGCTGCTGCGCATGCATGCCGCTGCGCTGAACCGGGGCGAGTTCGTGCTCGGCCATGGCCTGCACGGCAAGGCTGGCAGCTGGAAAGCCATTGGTGGTGAGGGTGCCGGCGAGGTGATGGCGGTGGGTGAGGGAGTCACGGACTTCAAGCCTGGCGACCGCGTGCTGGGCCGGTGCGCCGGTGCTTTTTCCGAATACGCGCTGATGGAGCAGGCCGAAGCCATTGCCATGCTGTCGGCCTTGTCGTGGGAAGAGGCATCGGGCATCGCCATGACCTTCCTGGTGGCGTTTGACATGCTGGTACTGCAGGGTCGGTTGCGCAATGGGGAATGGCTGCTGGTCAATGGGGTCTCTTCGGGCGTGGGTGTGGCCGCGCTGCAGCTGGGCAAGGCTTTGGGGGCAAAGGTCATCGGCACCTCTGGCTCAGCTGGCAAGCTGGAGCTGCTGGAAGCCCTGGGGCTGGATGTTGCCCTGTGTACCCGCGCCGCCGACTTTGCGGCGGCGGTGATGGAGGTCACGGGCCAGCATGGCGCCGACCTGGTGATCAACAGCGTTGGCGGCTCCGTGTTTGCCGAGAACGTCCGGGCCATGGCCTTCGAAGGCCGGCTGGCGACGGTGGGGTACGTGGATGGGGTGCTGCATGCCGACATTGACCTGGAGGCACTGCATGCGAAGCGCTTGACGCTGTTTGGCGTCTCCAACAAGCTGCGTACCAAGGCGCAGAGATCGGCAGCCGTGCCGCGCTTCGTCGCGGAGGTGATGCCGCAGATCGCGGCGGGGCGCATCCGGCCGCAGATCGACCAGGTGTTCGACTTCGCGCAGTTGCCGCAGGCCAAGGCGCGCATGGAGGCCGGTGACCATGTCGGCAAGATCGTGCTGCGCATGCCGCTGACACCCTGATACCTTCACACAACGGAATATGTTCATGAAAATGAGGAATCTGCTGCTGGCGCTTGCCGTGTGCGCTTGCGTCGGCAACGCCATCGCTCAACCTGCCGCCTACCCCAGCAAGCCGATACGGTTGGTGGTGGGATTTGCGCCTGCTGGAGCGGCCGACTTCGTGGCGCGTGCCATGAGCGATGCCTTCGGCAAGGCCCTGGGTCAGACGGTGGTGGTGGATAACAAGCCGGGCAACGGCTCGAGCATCGCGGCCGAATTGGTGGCCAAGGCGCCGCCTGACGGCTACACGTTGTTGATTGCCAGCCCGAGCAGCATTTCCGTCAATCCGGCGCTCAATCCGGCCCTGTCCTATACGGCGAAGGACCTGACCGCCGTCACCAGGATGACGACCTCGCCGCTGGTACTCGCCGTCAATCCGGCCACCGGCATCAAGTCTGTGGCCGACCTGGTAGCCGCCGCTCGCAAGGACCCGGACAAGCTCAACTACTCGACCTCGGGCAATGGCTCGGCACCGCACCTGGGCGCGGCCCTGTTCGGCCAGCTCACCGGCACCCAGATGACGCACATCCCCTACCGTGGCGGTGCGCTGGCGATCCAGTCGGTGATGGCGGGCGACACCCAGCTGACCTTCGGCACCTCGCCGTCCGTCCTGCCGCAGGCCAATGGCGGCAAGCTGCTGGCGCTGGCTGTCAGCACCCGCGAGCGCTCAGTGCTGGTGCCTGGCCTGCCCGGCATGCGCGAAGCCGGGCTGCCGGAATACAACCTGGAGTTCTGGTACGGCATGTTCGTGCCGGCCGGTACGCCAGCAGCCATCGTCAAGAAGATCTATGAGGCCACCGTTTCCGCGATGCAGCAGCCGTCGGTCAAGGCCGCCCTGGCGCGCGAGGGCACCGAGGTGGCCGTATCGGCCTCGCCCGAGCAGTTCAGCGCCTTTCTGGTGGAGGACGGCAAGTTCTGGGTGAACCTGGTCAAGAGCGCCAAGGTCAAGATCGACTGAACACCAGCAGCCACGAAGCACATTGCCATCCCATGACCCACATTGCACCCCTGCGCATTGGCATCCTCAACGGCGACGACATCGGCCACGAGATCGTTCCGGCAACCGTCCAGATCTGCCAGGCTGCAGCGCAGTTGCATGGCGTGGCCATCGACTGGCAGCCGCTGCCGATTGGCCGTGTCGCGCTGGACACCCATGGCCACACCCTGCCGCCGGAAACGCTGGAGACGCTCAAGACCCTGGACGGCTGGATCCTCGGGCCTATAGGCCACCGCGCGTACCCGAAGCTGCCGAACGCGATCAACCCGCACCCGATCCTGCGCAAGCAGTTCAATCTGTTTGCCAATGTGCGGCCGACCCGCTCCTATCCCGACATCGGTTGCCTGCATGACAACGTGGACCTGGTGATCGTGCGCGAGAACAACGAGGGCTTCCAGCCGGACCGCAACATGCTGATGGGCAATGGCGAGTTCCGGCCCAACGACGAAGTGACGCTCTCGGTGCGGGTGATCACGCGTACCGGCAGCCGGCGCGTGGCGCGGGCCGCGTTCGAGCTGGCACGGCAGCGCCGCAAGCACCTGACCTACATCCACAAGGACACGGTGTTCAAGCTGGGCTGCGGCATGTTCGTGGAGGAGTGCAGGAAGCTGGCGCCCGAGTACCCCGACGTGCTGCTGGACGACGTGATCGTCGACACCATGGCGATGCGCCTGGTGCGCGATCCCCAGTCCTTCGACGTGGTGGTGACGACCAACATGTTCGGCGACATCCTGTCCGACCTGGCGGCCGGCCTGGTCGGCGGCCTGGGCATGGCGCC
>JANMKM010000210.1:0-11266 GCA_031372035.1 Rhodoferax sp.
CGGCGGCCGGCAGCGCCAGCTGCAGCATCAACTTGACCGGGCCCAAGGGCGACAACCCTGGCAGTATTGCGGCCCGCTCCGGTGTCGGCTACAGCAGCACGCCTGCCGCTATCAATTTTGACGCTCTGGGCCAGCCGCGAGATGCCGCTGGCACCGCCCTGGGTACGCAGACGATCCAGGTGGCCGGTGCCGCCAACAGCATCACGGTTGAGACCGGGACCGGTTATGTGCATGAGTAGGCGCGCTGCGTGCGGCTTTTCACTGATCGAGCTGATCATCTTCATCGTGGTCGTGGCTGTTGCCGTTGCCGGCATCCTCAAGGTGATGGACGTGTCGGTAAAGGCCAGCGCCGACCCCATGGTGCGCAAGCAGGCCCTGGCCCTGGCCGATGCCGTGATGGAGGAGGTACTGCTCAAGGCCTACAGCGACCCGGACGGCAGCAGCAGTGGCGAAACCGACCGCTTCACCTATGACAACGTGGCCGACTTCAATGGCGCCACCAATGCCACCTTTGCGCCCCTGCCGGCCGATCTGGCGGCCTACACCATCGCCGTCGTCGTTGCCAATTCGGCGCTGGGCACCCGGGCCGCGCTCAAGGTGACCGTCACCGTGACCAAGGGCGCCGAATCGGTCACGCTGACCGGCTTCCGGACCAACTACTGACCATGGCAGACACCCGGCGCCAGCGTGGCTTCACCTTGATCGAAATGGTGATGGTGATCGTGATCCTGGGTGTGATCGGCGCGGTCGTTGCCGTCTTCATCAAACGGCCGGTCGATGCCTACTTCGATACGGTGCGCCGTTCGGCGCTCACCGATGCTGCCGACACCGCGCTGCGGCGCATGTCGCGCGACATCCGCACTGCACTGCCCAACAGCCTGCGCCAGACCAGCAACCAGTGCATCGAGTTCATTCCGACCAAGGCCGGTGCCCGCTACCGTGCCGAGGACCTGGTGGCCGGCGATGACAGCAGCCTGAACTTCGCAGCCGCGGACACCAGCTTCAACATGCTGGGGCGCAACACCGACCTGCCGGCCAGCCAGCGCATTGCTGCGGGCGACCTGATCGCCGTGTACAACCTCGGGATAGCCGGCTCCGACGCCTACACCGGCAACACCACGTCCGTGGTCAGCACAGTGGTTGACGGGACCGAAACCGTGATCACGATAGCTTCCAAGCAATTTCCCCTGGCATCGGGCAGCAGTCGCTTTCATGTCATACCTTCGGACCAGAAGATCGTCTCGTTTGTCTGCAGCGGCGGCGTGCTCTACCGCAATGCCAACTACGCCTTTGGCAGTTCGTGTCCGAGCAGCGGCGGTGCGGTGTTGGCAAACAACATCAGCTCCTGTGACTTTGTGCTGGCCGGGGTGGACCTGCAGCGCAACGCACTGGTGCAGATGAACCTGCGCCTGAGCCGCGACGGTGAGACCGTGAGCCTGTACCACGAGGCCCATGTGGACAACACACCATGAACGGCCGCAGGCGATTCCAGACCGGCTTCGCTGCCATCACGGCGATCTTTCTGGTCGTGATTCTGGCCGCGCTGGGCGGCTTCATGCTGAGCTTCTCCAATACCGAGCAGTTGACCGCCGCGCAGGACATCAAGGGTGCCCGCGCCTACTGGGCCGCGCGCGCCGGCGTGGAGTGGGCGATGGTGGCCATTCCGCCGGTGCCGGCCCTGTGCGCCAGCGCCAGCCCGACCACGATTGCGTCGCCGCCAGCACCAGCCAGCATCGACGGCCACGCCATCGTCATCACCTGCATTGGCAACACTTTTTCCGAATCCGGCGTGAACCGCACGATCTTCAGGATCGAAGCCCGTGCTTCAGCCGGCGGCACGCCGGGCAACATCGGCTATGTCGAACGCAGCGTCTCGGCCTCGGCCGAGTATTGAGAGGCACGCCTGCGGCACCGACGGATTTTTCCAACAGCCCGCATATTTGCTGTATTCATTGCACCAGTAGCTATTAAAATAAGAGCAAACCACAACATGCCGGACGACAAGCACCCCATGATCGCGTCTCACGCTGCAGCCAGCGCCCATACTGCCGGGGAGTACCGCTGACCATGCGCTGGCCCTGGAAGCGTAGCGCCTCCGGTGACCGTCTGGTCGTGGCCTGGGCGGGTGGTCTGCTGGCTTATGTGCAGGCCCGCGCCAGTGGGGCCGAAGCCTGGGAGATCCGCCAATGCGGTGTCGAGCGCCAGGGCGAAGCCAGCACCGAGGAGTTCGTGCGCCGGATCCAGGGCCTGGGTCTGAAGGGCGTGGAGGCCCATGTGATGTTGCGGCCCGAGCAGTACCAGTTGCTGCAGATCGAAGCTCCGCCGGTTGCGCCGGAAGAGCTGCGCTCGGCTGCACGCTACCAGATTCGGGAGATGATCGACGTGCACGTCGATGACATCACGCTCGATGTGCTGCGGGTCGGTGACGGTCAGCAGAAGGGCGCGGCCCATCTGTTTGTGGTGGCGGCGGCCAATGCCAGCGTGCGCTCGGTGCTCGATCTCGGCAATGCATTGCAATGGAATGTGTCGGTGATTGACATCCAGGAAACGGCGCAACGCAACCTGCAAAATGCACTGGCGCGGCGTGAGCAGAAGCTGGACCGGGCCAGCGCGGCTCTGGTCCTGCTGGGTGAGCGCCAGGCGGTGCTGACCATCAGCGCCAACGAGGAACTGTTCTACACCCGCAGGCTGGATCTGCCCGAAGGCTTCCTGGAAGGCGATTGGGGCCAGTCCGGTCAGGCCGAAGCCGGTTTGAACGACGGTTACGCACCGGTGGCGGAATACGTGCCGGATTACGAAGTGGGAGGCGTCTCGCACGGTACCGACTATGGCGACGGTGGCGCCGGACGCGGTGCCGACGCCCAGGGCGCGGAGCGGGCGCAACGGCTGCTGGTCGAGGTGCAGCGCTCGCTCGACCTGTGGGACCGGTCCTGGTCCTCCCTGCCGCTGGCCGCCGTACGCGTGTACGCCGGCCCGCGGACCCGCGAACTTGCGCAGTGGCTGAGCCTGGAGCTGGGCCAGAACGTTGCCGAGATGGACCTGGACTACATGTTCTCGGGTTTTGGCGCGGGAATGGCGCCAGCCGACCAGGCCTTGTGCTGGCCGTTGCTGGGTGTGCTCTTGCGCACCGAGGAACGCAATCTCTGAGCCGCTGCCATGCCCCAGCAAATCAATCTCTGCACGCCGATCCTGCTGACGCAGAAGCGCTATTTTTCGGCGCTGGCCGTGGTTCAGGCGCTGGGTCTGTTTGTCCTGGCGGGGGGCATGCTGTGCGGCTACTGGGTCTGGAGCCTGAATGCCGCCAGCGACGAGTTCCGCCAGACCCTGGCGACCCAGGGCCGGGAACTCGAGGGTCTGCGGGTGGCATTGCAGGCCAGCAAGGCGGCCGCCGCGCCGATAGACACGGCGCTCAATGACGAGCTGGCGACCCGGCGCTCTGAGGTGACGCAGAAAGACCTATTGCTGCAGGAATTGCAGCGCGGCTTGTACCGGGAAGGCTTCGGCCACTCGGCGCGGCTGCAACTGGTTGCACAAAGCATTCCGCCGCAGGTGTGGGTGACGCAGGTGCTGGCCGAAAACGGCCAGCTCGCGCTGCGCGGCTATACATTGGAGCCGGCAGCGCTCAATGTCTGGGTCGACAAGCTGGCAGCCAGTGCCCTGTTGCAGGGACAGAAGCTGGCCGCGCTCAAGGTCGAGCAAGTGGGTGCAGATGTGCCGGCGGGAGACCCCGCGGCGCGCGCGGCACCGGCTGCCTTTGCTGCCGGTGCGCGGCCGGTATGGTCGTTCCAGTTGCTCTCCGGCGCGTTGCCGGCACCGGCCCGAGCGGCCTCGGGAGCCACCTCATGAAGGCCTGGTGGGTCGCCCAGGGTGCGCGTATCGACGCCTTGAGCTTGCGCGAACGGGTGTTTCTGTTCTTGTCGGTCCTAGCCCTGTGCTTTGCTCTGGCCGACGTGCTGTGGCTGTCGCCAGCGCAGGTGGCGCACCGCGCACTCAAGCAGCGGGTGTTGAAGCAGACCGATGAACTGGTGCGGGCCCGGGCCGAACTCAATGCCGCGGTGGCGCAACCCGATCCCAGGCGCCAGTTGCGCGAGGAGTTGGAGCAGCTCAAACAGCGCAGCGCCGGCCTGAACCGAGAGATTGCCAGTGCTGCAAGCGCTGCGACCGGCGCGGTGCCGCTGGAACAGGTGCTGGTGCATCTGCTGCGTCGGCATGAGGGCCTGAGCCTGGTGCAGGCGCTGACCCTGGCGAGCGATGGTGCCGGTGGCAAGGCTGCATCGCCGGCGCTGCTGGCCTTGGTACGGCGTCAGGGGCTGGAGTTGACGGTCGCGGGCTCCTATGGGGATCTGATCCGCTATGTGCAGACGCTGGAGCGTTCACTGCCGGCGCTGCGCTGGGGCAGCATGAAGCTCTCCAGCGAAAAGCAGCCGCCGCATCTGACGTTGCAGGTGTACGTGGTCGAGGTGTTGCCATGACGGCGCGACGCATCCGCAACTGGTGCAATTGCGCCAGCGCCATCGGACTGGCGCTGGTGTGCAGCGATGTTGTGCTGGCGCAGGGGCTGCGTGATCCGACGGCGCCGCCGGCCGTGGAGCGGCCGCTGGCCGCGTCCGGGCCGGCCAGCACAGCCTCCAGCGCTGCCTTGGTGGCCACCCGCGCTGCACCCATGGGCATCATCGTGCGCGACGGCAGGCCGCAGGTCATCTCCGGCACCCGTCTGTATGGCGTGGGACAGATGCTCGGCGCGGCCCGGATCGAGTGCATCACGGAAACCCAGATCTGGTTGCGCGAAGGCGGTGAGCTGCGAAAGGTCGAGCAGTTCAGCGGCATCGTGCGCCAGACCGACCCACCGCCGCCGCCGGTACCGGCAGTACGCGCATCGGAAGTAGCGCGGGTTTCCCGGCTTGCGCGGCCAGCCAGTGCCCCGAAAATCGAAATATCCAGCGTTGCCTGTGGCAACCGCCAGCCCTGAGGACCATTGCGCCATGAATCGAGTGAGCGAGACACTGAAAGCAGCCGCCCGGCTGGCGCTGGCCGAGCCAGGCAGCGGGATGCAAGTTCGCAGCGGCTGGGCTCTGCTGGCCGTGGCCGTGGCCGCCGCGGTCTGCGGCTGCGCCGACCAGTCGCTGGTGCGCGCACCGATCGATGCCGCGCTGCGTGCCGAGATCGCCGCCGCGCGGCCGGCAGCGTCGGCTGCGGCGTCCAAGGCCGTTCCGGTCGGCATCAGTGCTGCGTTGGCCGAACCGGCTCCGCCACCCGTGGCCCCGCCGCCCGAGCCGCGGCTGGACCTGCTGGTCAACAGCGCGCCGGCACGCGAGGTCTTCCTGGCGATCGTGGCTGACACCCGCTATAGCATGCTGATGCATCCGGATGTCAATGGCACGCTCTCGGTGACGCTGCGCGGCGTGACCGTGGTGCAGGCGCTGGAGGCGATCCGTGATGTCTACGGCTATGACTTCAAGATCGAGGGCCGGCGCATCACGGTCTTTGCCCCGAGCCTGCAGACCCGGATCTTCACGGTCAACTATCCGACCTCACAGCGCGCCGGCTCCAGCGAGATGCGGGTCTCCTCCGGCGCGTCGGCCGGGACCCAGCAGGGTGGCTCTTCCGCTGGCAGCAGCGGAACGGGAAACACCGGCAGCGGCCAGGGCACTTCCAGCAGTGGCAGCAGCGGTACCAACGGATCCCTGCAGCAGGAGAGCAGCCGCCTGGCCACCACCTCCAAGACCGACCTGTGGAGCGAGCTCAGCGCCGCGGTCAAGACCATGCTGGGCAACGCGCCCGGGCGCAGCGTGATCGTCAGCCCGCAGGCCGGCATCATCGTGGTGCGCGGCATGCCCGATGAGCTGCGCCAGGTCGAGCAGTTTCTCAGTGCTGCCCGCTTTGCGGTGGAGCGCCAGGTCATGCTGGAGGCCAAGATTGTCGAAGTTGAATTGCGCGACGGTTTCCAGAGCGGCATCGACTGGTCGGCACTGCGCAACACCACCAAGTCCACCGGCGCCATCGGTGTGCTTGGAGGAAATACCACCAGTAACACCCTGGTCAGTGGTGTGCAGGCCAACCTGCCGGGCTTTCCCGCGGGCTCTGGCGGGCTGCTGGCCGATGGCGTGTCCATCCCGCAGGCTGGCTCCGGGTTGTTCGGCCTGGCCTTCGCCACGGATGGCTTCCAGGCGGTGCTTGGCTTTCTGGAGACCCGGGGTGACGTGCAGATTCTGTCGAGCCCTCGCATTGCCACGCTGAACAACCAGAAGGCGGTGCTCAAGGTCGGCACCGATGACTACTACATCACGGGCATCACCGGCGGCTCGATCAACAGCAACAGCGGCAGCACCTCCTCCAACAGCAGCAACACCACGCTGCCCACGCTGACCCTGGCCTCGTTCTTCTCCGGCATCGCGCTGGACGTGACACCGCAGGTGGACGAGACTGACAACATCACGCTGCATGTGCACCCGTCGGTCACCACCGTGACCGAGAAGACCAAGCAGGTGGACCTGGGTGGCATTGGCAGCTTCCGCCTGCCGCTGGCCTCCAGTGCCGTCAACGAGTCCGACACCATGGTGCGTATCCAGGACGGCTACATCGTCGCCATTGGCGGACTGATGCAGTTGCAGTCGCTGCGCAGCGCCTCGGGCCTGCCGGGCACCACCGAGATCCCGGTATTGAACTCGTTGCTTGGCAACCGCGCCAGCACCGGGCGCAAGAAGGAACTGGTGGTGCTGATCAAGCCATCCATCATCCGCAGTGCACAGGACTGGGAAGCCCAGACCCGCAAGGCGCGCCTCGCGCTCGATGACCTGGACCAGAGCCGCGCCCGCGTGATCCGCATCGATGGCGCTGAGGCGCCCCGACCGAAGACACCGTGATCTACCTGCGGCACTTTGCGCTGCGTGAAGCGCCGTTTTCGATCACGCCGGACACGGCCTTCTTTTATCCGCATGAGGGCGTCCAGGCCGCGTTGAACACCTTGCTGGTGGCGCTGCGCAGCGGCGAGGGTTTCATCAAGATCGTGGGCGAGGTCGGCTGCGGCAAGACCGTGCTCTGCCGGCAATTGCTCAAAACCCTGGCGGCGGACTGGGTCACGGCCTACATACCGAACCCCGACATGGGGCCGGACGACCTGCTGATGGCGCTGGCGCATGAGCTCGATGTCGTGCTGACGCCGCCCATCAGCCGGCACCAGGTGCTCAATGCCCTGCGCGACTGCCTGCTGTCGCATGCGCTGGCCGGGCGCAGTGTGGTGGTGTGCATCGACGAGGCCCAGGCTATTCCCGTGCGCACCGTGGAGAGCCTGCGCCTGCTCTCGAACCTGGAAACCGAGAAGCGCAAGCTGCTGCAGCTGGTGCTGTTGGGCCAGCCGGAGCTGGACGAAAAGCTGTCGCGTCCGGAAATCCGGCAATTGCTGCAGCGCATCAGCTTCAGCGAATACCTGGGGCCGATGGCCGCCCAGCGTGTGCCGGCCTACCTGGAACACCGGTTGACCCTGGCCGCCATCGACGACGCTACCGATGTGCGGCTGTTCGAACCCGGCGCTGCCGCAGCGCTCGCCACTTTCAGCGGCGGCGTGCCGCGCCTGATCAATGTGCTGGCGCACAAGTGCCTGATGCTGGTCTTTGGCGAGCATGAACACCGCGTGCAGCTGCACCATGTACGGCTTGCTGCCGCCGACACACCCGGTGTGCGCATGCCGCAGCCCTGGTGGCGGCGCTGGCGGCGCCTGCTACCGCAGCGGCCGCGCCAACACGATGCGGCATCGGTGCGCAATGAGATGCTGGAGCGAGGGGGCCGGCCATGAGTGTTATCAACAAGATGCTGCGCGACCTGGACACCCGCCAAACCCAGGGTGTGAGCCCGGCTGCCGCCCATGTCGGCCAGCAGAACCTGATGCGCGGTACATCCAGCGTGGCGGCGGCCGAGGCCGTGCCTGGCGTTGACCGGCGGCGCTATGTGGTGTGGGCCGTGATGCTGGTCCTGCTGGTGGGCGCTATCCTGCTGGCGCAATCGCTGGCGGGGCGCGATGCTGGCACAGCCACACCTACCGCTGCTGCAGTGGTTGCGGCGCCAGCAACCGTAGTTGTCGACCGCGCGGCCACGGCGCCGGCACCCGTGGCCTCTGTGAGCGCGCCGGCCATGGTTTCGACTTCGGCCGCGCCGGCACCTGCAATGGCAGCTGTCGTGGCTCTGTCGCCGCCAGCCGCTGCGGCGGTGCAGGTGCCGGCGAGTGCAGCTGCTCCGCTCCGGATCGCAAGCGCGCCTGCGAAGCCGCCGGCGCCGTCGGCGCAGGCTGTTGCAACAGCGCTCGTGGCGCCAGTGCCTGTCGCCGCGCCGGCGCCTGTTGTTGCGCTGGCCAGGCCGGCATCTGCGCCACAGCCCGCTGCAGTGGCTGCTGCGTCTGCATCCAGGCCGGTTGCGAGCGTGGCACATGCCGAGGCGCCGCCGGCTAGATCAACCGCGCCGGTCGTTGCCACCGAGCCAGCGCCGCTGTCGCGCCAGACCCTGGTACTGGCCACGCTGGGGCAGGCCCAGGGACTGTGGAATGCCGGTGCGCGCCAGGGTGCCATCGACCTGCTGCGCGACGCCGTGACCAGCGCTACGCGTGCTGATGCGCCCGCGGCAGGGGATGGCACGGTGCCTGCCCTGGTGCGCGAGCTGGCACGGATGCAGCTGGCCCAGGGCCAGGTCGGCCCGGTGCTGGAGCTGCTGATCCGGCTGGAGCCGGCGCTCTCCGGCCAGGCCGACCTGTGGGCCGTGCGCGGCAATGCAGCCCAGCGTCTGGGACGTTACGCAGAGTCAGCCAGCGCCTACCAGGTGGCGCTGAAACTGCGTCCGGACGAGGCACGCTGGATGCTGGCGCTGGCCGTGTCCCTGGCGGCTGATGGTCAGCCGGCGGCGGCCTTGCCCTGGGCCGAGCGGGCCCGCGACGCCGGGCCGCTGGCAGCGGAGGTGCAAGCCTATCTGCGGCAGATGGGCGTGGTGCTGCGTGAGCGCTGAAGCCCGGGTATGAAGCTGGTCCGCAAGCTGGGCCTGCAGCGCGGCCTGCGCCAGCTGGGACCGGGCCTGATCACCGGCGCGGCCGATGACGACCCCAGCGGCATTGCCACCTACTCGCAAGCCGGTGCCCAGTTCGGCTACTCGATGCTCTGGACGGTGGTGTTCACGCTGCCGCTGATGGCGGCGATCCAGATCGTCAGTGCGCGCATCGGTTATGTCACACGCCAGGGCCTGGCGGCCAATATCCGCGCCAGCTTTCCGCGCTGGGTGCTGCTGGCGGTGGTGGGGCTGCTGCTGGTAGCCAACACGCTCAATGTGGCCGCCGACATTGCGGCCATGGCCGAGGCCCTGCGCCTGTTGGTAGGCGGCTCGGCCCATGTCTATGCCGTGACATTCGGTCTGCTGTGCCTGGTGCTGCAGGTGTTCCTGCCCTACAAGCTGTATGTGGGCTGGCTCAAGTGGCTGACGCTGGCCCTGTTCTCCTATGTGGCGGTGGTGTTCACGCTCCACCTGGACTGGTGGCAGGTGCTGGCCCAGGTGGTCCGCCCGCAGTTGGCGTTCAGCCACGACATGCTGCTGATGGTGGTGGCGCTGTTCGGCACCACCATCAGCCCCTACCTGTTCTTCTGGCAGGCGGCGCAGGAGATGGAGGACACCAGCGACAGCCCGCCACACACGGCGCAGGACGTGCGCCGGCATCTGCGCCGGATCAAGCTCGACACCATCGTCGGCATGGGATTCTCCAACCTGATCGCGTTCTTCATCATCCTGAGCACCGCGGCCACGCTGCATGCTGCCGGCGTCACCGACATCCAGACCTCGGCCCAGGCGGCCCAGGCGCTGCGGCCGCTGGCCGGTGAGTTCACCTTCCTGCTGTTCAGCCTGGGCATCATCGGCACCGGCTTGCTGGCAGTGCCGGTGCTGGCCGGCTCGGCGGCCTATGCGGTGGCCGAGGCCGCCGGCTGGCAGGGCAGCCTGAGCCTGCGCCTGGAGAAAAGCGAGGGACGCGGCTTCTACGGCGTGATCGCCGCCGCCACGGTGGGCGGCGTCGTGCTGTGCTTCACGCCCACCGACCCGGTCAAGGAGCTGTTCTGGTCGGCGGTGATCAATGGCGTGATTGCCGTGCCGATCATGGTGGTGATGATGCTGCTGGCCTCGCGCCGCGCCACCATGGGTGAGCATGTGATCGGCACCCGCTTGCGCTGGCTGGGCTGGCTGGCCACTGCCGCGATGGCGGCTACCGTGGTGGCGATGCTGGTGACAATATGACCCGCCTTGCCCCCGGGGCGCTCAAGCCGGCAGCCGAACCCAGCGCCCACCCCGCTTGGACGAGGCCACTGCGGCCTCGATGAACAACACGCCCCGCAGCCCATCCTCCAGGCCCGGGACCTGCACCGCCTTGTCAAGCTCGGGCCCCCGTTTGCGCGCCGCAAGCAGGTGCTGGGCAACCTCGCTGTACAGCGTGGCAAAAGCCTCCAGATAACCCTCGGGATGACCGCCCGGAATTCGCGTGATGCGCGTGGCCGCCGCACCGATGCCCGGCCCGCCGCGCTGCAGGATCTGGGTGGGCTGGCCCAAGGGCGTCCAAAGCAATTGATCGGGCTGCTGCTGGCGCCAGTCCAGCCCGCCACGGCTGCCGTAGACACGCAAGCGCAGGTCATTGGCGTGGCCATGCGCCACCTGGCTGGCCCACAGCCCGCTGCGGGCACCGCCGGCAAATCGCAGCGCCCCGCGCTGCACCATCTCGCGCGCCTGGCGCACCATCGGCTAACCGGTGTAGTTGTGCGTCAGCGTCACCATCACGCCGGTCTTGGCGGCCAGCGCCTGCAGCTTGCGGGCATCGCCACTGCGGGTGCCCAGCGGCTTGTCGCAGATCACATGGAGGTCGGCCTTCAGGAGGGCGATGGCCACCGGCAGGTGCAGGTGGTTGGGCGTGACGATGGCCACCACCTCGATGGCGTCCTCGCGCGCGGCCTCGGCAAGCACCATCGCGGCGTAGTCGCTGTAGATGCGCTTGTCGGGCAGGCCCAGGGCACGGCCGGAGCGCAGGGCCCTGTCGGGCGAGGCCGACAAGGCACCGGCCACCAGCCGGTACTGGTCGTCCAGCCGGGCGGCAAAGCGGTGCACCGCGCCGATGAAGGCGCCTTCACCGCCGCCCACCATGCCCAGGCGCAGGGTTTTTTTGAAGATTGGCAGTGCGTTTCATGGCTGAGAATGTAAACGCTTTCTCGCTCGCTGCGGATCAGCGTTTTCCCAAACCTGCGGGCTTGATTGGGTA
>JANMKM010000274.1:0-9914 GCA_031372035.1 Rhodoferax sp.
GCTTTTTCAACAATCTGCTGGCTGTGAGAATGTGAGACGCATCAGTGCCCGCATCTCTTTGAATTCGTCTCTGAATTCGTCCCCTAGTTCCCGTAATTCCAGAATGAATTCCAGATGGCGTCGATTTGGCTGCGAAGTTCGCCCGTGAGCATGCGTTGCGTCCCGTGTTGTGCCGCCGCACCTGCGAGCGGCTGCACGCATTATGCCCAAGGTCTCCTGCGGGGCGCTGATATGTCGATAAAGTGTTGAGAATTCAACATGTGTGCAAAATGGAGGTCTGAGAGGGCAATTTCGAGCACTTTCACCCGTTTTTCACTGGTAAAACCGGCCGGAAAGCGCATGGATAAAGCACGGACAGCTACTGAATATGTAGCGTTTGCCGCCTGCCGAGGCCTCAACGTGGCGCAACCCACGTTGTGCCGGCTTCCCGCAGTGCCAGTACCTGCGCTCGCAACGCAGCCCTGCGCGCCTCCAGCTCCCGCGCATTCAGCACGCGGTTGCTACCGTCTTTCAAACCATCCAGTGCCGACTGTGCCTTGGCGCGAAACCATCGGTCGTAGTCCGCACCATGTTGCGCCATGATCAACTCGCCGCGTTGGGTCTGGACATTCACGACAAAAGCTGTACCGTCGTCGCACAAACTGATGCCGGTCACACCTCTAGCAAGCCTGGCTACCTTCAGTTGTTCGAGTTTCTTGGTTTTCACAGCCACTCAACCCACGCTATCCGCCAGCTCGAAGATCGGCAGGTACATCAGCATGACGATGCCGCCGATCAGGATGCCGATCACCACCATCATCAGGGGCTCCATCAGGCGCACGGCGCGGTCCACGGAGCGCTCCAGTTCGTCGTCCAGGAAGTCGGCGGCGCGCTCCAGCATCTCGCCCATCTGACCGGAACGCTCACCCACGGCCAGCAGGCGGTCGCTGACCACGGTGGTGAAGCCTTCGCGCTGCAGCGCCACGGAGATCGGCAGGCCTTCGTTCACGGCTGTGATGGCGCGGCCGATGCCGCGGCGCGAGCGTTGCGGCGCCAACGCAGCAATCATGTGCAGCGAGCGCACGGCCGGTATGCCGCCGCGCAGCAGCATGCCCAGCGAGCGGTAGATGCGCACCAGCTCGAAGTCGCGCATGCGCGGCCCCAGCCAGGGCAGCCGCCAGGCAAAGCCCAGCACCCAGGCCCGGGCGGCGGGATGCAGCACCGACAGCGCCAGCGCGGCCAGCGCCGCGGCGCACAGCAGCAGGGCGCGCACCGGGTGCTCGGCCACGGCCATGCCCAGGCGGATCACCAGGCCGGAGAGGTAGGGCATGTCCTGCAGCCGCTCCACAAACACCACGCTGAAGCGCGGCACCACGTAGCCCAGCAGGAAGGCGATCACCAGGCCGCCCAGGCCGAGCAGCAGCGCCGGATAGATCAGGGCACCGATAAGCCGGCTGCGCAGGGCCTGGAACTGGGACTCGTAGGCCACGAAGCGTTTGAGCGCCTCCGGCACGCCGCCGGTCTGTTCGCTGGCTTCAATGGCCGCCTGGAACAGCGGCGGAAAGGTCTGGGGGTAGGGCTGCAGCGCCTGCGAAAACGACAGGCCGGCGCGCAGGTCGCTCTTGAGCTGGGACAGCACCTGGTGCTGGCGCGGGTCGCGCTCCTTCTCGGCCAGGGTGTCGATGGCCTCCACCAGCTGCAGCCCGGCCTCCAGCAGCGACAGCAGCTGCTGGCAAAACACCAGCAGGGGGAAGCGGCCACCGCGCCCGGCCTGCGGCTCGTCCTGGGCCTCGGCTGAGACCAGGGTGCGGCCCTCAGCTTCGAGCTGGGTGCGCAGCTGTTCCACGTCCCGCGCCACGCGCTGCAGCGACTGCATGCCGCCTTGCCGGTCGAAGGCGCGCACGCGGTAGAGCAGCGCCCCGGGACGTGGCTCGGTCATTTGCTGATGTCGGCGGCTTCGCCCTCGCCACCGGGCTGGCCGTCCTTGCCCAGCGAGAGGATGTCGAAGTCGCCATTGGCCCCCGGCGTGCGGTAGACGTAGGGGTTGCCCCAGGGGTCGGGTGGCGGCATCTTCTTCAGGTAGGGGCCTTGCCAGCGCGGCTCCGACGCCGGCCGCACATACAGGGCGCCCAGCCCCTGCTCATTGCTGGGGAACTTGCCGGTGTCCAGACGGTATTGCTCCAGCGCTTTCTCCAGCGCGTCCATCTGCGCCTTGGCCGCCTTGACCTCGGATTTACCTATCTGGGCAAAGTAACGCGGCCCCACATAGCCGACCAGCAGCCCGATGATCACCATCACCACCAGCAGCTCCAGCAGGGTGAAGCCACGGCTGCGCTGCGGATTCCGCGTGCCGCTGCGCTCGCCAGCGCGGAGCGTGCTGGCCGGTTCGGGCAGCGGCTGCAAGGGGTGGGTCATGGTCTGGGACTCTTCAAAGGGAGGCAGTGGCACAGGGCCTTTGCCGCGCAGATGGCACAGGCAAAAGCATAGTCGATCTGCCGCAGTGCTTGGCACAGCCGCCTGATGCGTCAAAATTGCGCCGATGAGAGCCCACAAGCAGCTGACCCCGAGCCGGACCGCCGGCGGCTTCACGCTGATCGAAATGCTGGTGGTGGTGGCCATCGTGGCCATCCTGGCCAGCGCCGCCATGCCGATGCTGCAGTTTGCCGAGCACCGGCTGAAGGAACGCGAGCTGCGGCACGCGCTGCGCGACATCCGGGTCGCGATCGACGCCTACCGCAAGGCAGTGGAAGAAGGGCGCATTCCACGCAAGGCCGACAGCTCGGGCTATCCGCCGGACCTGGCCAGCCTGACCGAAGGCGTGCCCGACGCCAAGCTGCCGGACAACCGCAAGATCTACTTCCTGCGCCGGCTGCCGCGGGACCCGTTTGCCGATGGGCAGACGCCAGCGGGAGAAACCTGGGGCCTGCGCAGCTATGCCTCGCCGCCGGATGAGCCGAAGGCGGGTGACGATGTGTTTGACGTGTATTCCCGCAACCCTGGAACTGGCAGCAATGGCGCACCCTACAGGCAGTGGTAAAGCCGCGTGGCGTGGCTTCACGCTGATCGAACTGCTGGTGGTGCTGGCGATCGTGGCGACGCTGCTGTCGATCGCCGCGCCGCGCTACCTGCGCAGTGTGGACGACGCCCGCGAGGCCACGCTGAAGTCCAATCTGTCCCAGCTGCGAGAGGCCATCGACCATTTCCATGCGGACCGCGGCGTCTATCCGCAGAGCCTGCCGGAGCTGGTGGACAAGCGCTACCTGCGCACCGTGCCGGTGGACCCGATCACCGAAAGCGCCCAGACCTGGCAGTTGCTGCCGCCGCCCGGTGCCGAAGACAAGAGCCAGGTGTACGAGGTGCGCAGCGGCGCGCCGGGGGCGGCGCGTTCGGGTGAGCCCTATGCCAACTGGTAGGCGGGCGCAGGCCGGCTTCACCTACATCGGCCTGCTGCTGCTGGTGGCACTGTTCGGCCTGGCTTCGGTGGGCGCGGCGCGCATCCTGGCGTCTACCGAGCGGGCTGAGCGCGAGACCGAGCTGCTGTTCGTTGGCGAGCAGTTCCGCCTGGCGATTCGCAGCTATCTGCAAAGCGGCGTCAGTGCCGGCCAGTACCCGAAGACGCTGGACGACCTGCTGCTGGACCAGCGCTATGCCACCCGGCAGCGGCACCTGCGCAAGATCTTTGTGGACCCGGTCACGGGCAAGGCGGAATGGGGTCTGGTGCCGGCGCCGGAAGGCGGCTTCATGGGCGTACACAGCCTCTCGGAACGTGAGCCCATGAAGCGCGCCAACTTCGAACCCAGGGACGCCAACTTTGCCGCCGCCGCCCAGGTGCCGCAAGCGCCCGCCGGTGGCTCTACCCAGGCTGTGGCTCTGGATGCGCGTGGCTACAGCTACCGCGATTGGCAGTTTGTGTATCGCCCGCCCGGCGCTGCCACCCCCCGCAGCCCGCTGATGTAGTGTCGGTCCTCGGCCGGCATAACTGCCCGGCGCGGGCCCGACAATTTGCAGCAGGCTTGGAGTTATGCTCAAAGCCCTCCCTGTGATACCACCCTTGCACCGCCCGTGAGCACCGCCCGCACCGATTCCGAACCATGCTGGACCCGGCCCTGATCCGCGACGCTGCCCGCCATGCCCGCAGCGACGCGAGCACGCTCGACGCCGTGCTGGCGCAGCGCGCGGGCGTTGCAGGTGATGCGTTGCTGGCGCAGCTGGGCCGCGACTTTCATTACCCGGTATGCCGGATTGGGGGCGAAGCGACCATCGTGCCGGACCTGGACCTGCTGGGGCTGCCGGACTGCCGGCGCTTGCTGGCCTTGGTGATCCGGCGCGATGGGCAACCCGTGTTGTTGTTCGTCGACCCGACCGACGACGCCCTGCAGCGCTGGGCCGACGCCCGGCAGATTGCACTCACAGCGCGCGAGATCGTGCTGGAGTCCGACCTGGCGGCCCTGTTCACCCGGCTGGAGGCCGACGCCTCGGCGCTGCCCGGCATTCTGGACCATGCCTTTGCCACCGAGGTGCAGCGAACCGGGGTGGAGGAGATATCACTGGCGCGAATCGATGAGACCGCCAGCCCGGTGATCCGCCTGATCAATTCCACGCTGTTTGACGCCATGGGCGCCGGCGCTTCGGACATCCATCTGGAAGCCGCGGCCAGCGGTCTGGTGGTGAAGTACCGGATTGACGGCGTGCTGACCGAAGCCGGCCGGGTACCCGGCTCCGAGCTGAACGAGAAGGCGATCTCCCGCGTCAAGGTGATGGCCGAGCTCGACATCACCGAGCGGCGCACACCGCAGGACGGCCGCTTCAAGGCGCGCATCCGGGACCGGGACATTGATTTCCGGGTGTCGATCATGCCCAGCATCTACGGCGAAGACGCCGTGATCCGGATCCTGGACAAGGAACACCTCAGCAGCCAGCTGGCCGGTCTGACGCTGGACCATCTGGGTTTTGATGCAGCGCCGATGGGGGTGATCCGCTCCCTGGCGCGCGAGCCCCACGGCATGCTGCTGGTGACCGGTCCCACGGGCAGTGGCAAGACCACCACCCTGTATGCCGCCATCTCCGAGATCAATGACGGCGGCAGCAAGATCATCACCATCGAAGACCCGGTGGAGTACCAGGTTCCAGGCGTGCTGCAGATCCCGGTGAACGAGCGCAAGGGGCTGACCTTTGCCCGCGGCTTGCGCTCCATCCTGCGGCACGACCCGGACAAGATCATGGTGGGTGAAATCCGGGATCCGGAAACCGCGCAGATTGCGGTGCAGGCCGCGCTGACCGGGCACCTGGTGTTCTCCACGGTGCATGCCAACAACGTGTTTGATGTGCTGGGGCGCTTTGAGCACATGCAGGTGGACCCGTACAGCCTGGTGTCGGCGCTCAACGGCATCGTGGCCCAGCGTCTGGTGCGCATGCTGTGCAGCCATTGTGGTGGCAGCGGCTGTGCCCACTGCCGTGGCACCGGTTTCAAGGGGCGGCGAGCCATTGGCGAGTGCCTGGTGCTGGACGACGAGCTGCGCGAGATGATCGCCACCCGGGCGCCGATCCGCAGCATCAAGGAGGCGGCACGCAAACGCGGTACCCGGTTGCTGCGCGAGTCGGCGCAGGACCTGGTGACTGCCGGCCTGACGCGGCAGGATGAAATTGACCGCATCACCTTTGCCCACTAGTTGCACCGCATGACCGGCACTCCCGCTTCAACATCCAGTGTTCTGGCCCGCGCCCTGGCGCAGGGCCGCACCTGGCTGCGTGCGCCCGTAGCGGCATTGCTGGCGCCCCAGGCGGTGGTGCTGGACCCGGGCACCGCCGCGCCGACGGTGCGGGCGCTCCCGGCGAGCGACGCGGCGCTCGAGGTGCAGTTCGAGACCGCAGTGGATACCCTGTTGCAGATGCTGGATGCTGCAGCGCTGGGCCAGCGCCGGCTGCACGTCGTGGTGTCGGACTTCTGGGCCCGGCCACTGGTGCTGCCCATGGCCGGGCCGAGCCCGACCGAAGCGGAGGTCGAGATCGTGCTTGCCACCCAGTACCGGCGCAACTACGGCAGCCTGATGCAGGCCTGGCAGTGGTGCTGGGCGCGCCACGGGGCGCAGCTGGTGGCCGTGGCCTGGCCGGCGGTCGGGTTGCAACGCCTGCGCGATGGCCTGGCCGCAAGCGGCCATGTGCTGGCAACGGCCCGGCCGCTGGCTGTGGACGCGGTGCTGGGTGCCCGGCAGGCAGCCGGTAACGGCTGGGTCGGCGTGGTTGAACGTGACGCCTTCAGCCTGCTGCGCCGCACCCCGGCTGGCTGGCAGTCGTGGAGCGTTGGTGTATGCGGGCCGGATCTGGCGCGCAGCTTGCCGCTGCAGTTGCAGCGCGAGGCCTCGCGCCAGGGGGACGACTGCCGGGTTCTGGATCTGCTGGATCTGGATGGCGGCAATGGGCTGGGCATGGTGCGCCAGGCCTTGGTGGAGACCGGCTGGACCGTACCGGCGCATTCCGGCTATCTGGCCCCTGGCAAGCTGTCGCGGCGCCTGTGCCAGCAGATTGCAGCGCGGGGCACAGCATGAGGGCCGCGCCGGATCTGGACTTTGCCATTGGGCGCGGCGCCCGTCAGCAGTGGCGCCGGGGTGTCTGGGCGGCACTGGGCCTGTTGCTGGGCCTGCAGTGCGGGCTGGCGGCCTGGCGCTGGCAGACCCTGGATGTGCAACGCGCCGCGCTGCAGGCGCAGCAGCAACAGCTGTCAGACCGGCGTGCGCGCAACCTGCAAGCAGGGCCAACCGAGGCACAGACCCGGCTCGCCCTCGCGGCGCAGGGCATGCTCGACAGCCTGTCCGTGCCGTGGGAAGAGATGCTGCAGGCAATCGAAGCGGCCGCCGGCAGCCGGGTGCTGATCGAATCCATCGTGCCGCGGGCGCAGGACGGCAGCGTGCGCATCAGCATCAGCGCCCCGCAGTTCCCGGCCGTGGCTGGATTCGTCAAAGCGCTGGGGCAACAGGGCGCCATGCAGGACGTGATGCTGGTTTCGGAAACCCTGGCGGACAACGGCCCACCGTCGGTGCGGGCCGTGATCAGCGCCAACTGGCGCAAGACCCCATGAAGTCTGCGCTGTTTGACCAAATGCCCATGGCGCTGCGCGTGGCCCTGGTCGTCGCCTGTATGCTGGGTCTGCAGGCTGCATTCGAGTTCTGGTTGCGTGCGCCGTTGGCCAACGAGGTGCTGCGGCTGCAAGAGCAGGGCGGCCGTATGCCTGGGCCGGCGAACCCAAGCGAGCCAGCGCGGGTTCCGGATTTGCGCGCCCGCACCGACGCCGTGCTGGAACGGCTGGAGACGGCGCGCGCCACGGATGCACGCATCGTGCACCTGCATGCTCTGGCCGTTGACCATGGCGTGCAACTGCGCAAAGTGAGCTACGTGCGGCCGGCGTCTGCTGGTGCTGTGGGTCGGCACGAGATCCAGGCCGAACTGGCGGCCTCCTATCCGGCCGTGCGTCAGTACCTGCGGGCCTTGCTGGCGCAGGACCCGGCGCTGGCCATCGAGTCGCTGGAATTCAGCCGGCCACCAGGCGGCGCCGGGGTGCGGGCGCTGGTGCGTTTCAGCATGTACTTTCGGGCGGCAGCAGCATGACCCGCGCCGGTTCCATGCAACGCAGGCTGTTGCTGTTGGCGGCCCTGTTGCTGACCTTGTGGGTCACCTGGCAAGTCGGCCATGAACCACAGGATGCATCGGTAGTGGGGGCACCAGCTGCCAGCCAACGCCGGCTGCAGCCCAAGCCTGCAGCGTCGGCAGCGGTGCGCCTGCCGCTGCAGTGGCCCGACCGTACCGACCTGGGCCCGCCGGTGGCGGACCTGTTCAACCTGCCGGCTCCGCCGCCGGTTCCACAGGCCGCGATGGCCACAGCCATGCCGGTTCTGGTTCCACCATTGCAGGTCAAGTTCATGGGTCGGCTCGACGGCATCCAGGCCGGCTTCGTGTTCCTCACGGACGCCAACGACCGCGTCATCACGGCAAAGCCTGGGCAGAGCCTGGGCGGAGGCTGGCAACTGGCCTCCATGGACCAACGGCAACTGGTATTCCGTCACGAACCTTCGGGCCAGCTGCAGACTATTCTGATCGGAGCAACGCAATGATTCATCACTGCCCGGGCGTCGTGCCATGGCCAGGTAGGCAGCGCTGGCTGCTGGCGCTGGCCACGGTGCTGGCGCTGTCATCCTGTGCCGCGCCCGACACCTTCAGCCGTGGCGAGGAACTGCTGGCGGCGCGCCAGTGGGAGGCTGCGATCGAGAGTTTCCGCCAGGCCAGCCGCAACGAGCCGGGCAACGTGGGCTACCGCGCGGCACTGGCCCGCGCCACCGACCGTGCCGTCACGGTGCTGCTGGCCGATGCTGCTGCGCAACGCGACAAGCAACCGGCGCAGGCACGCGAGAGCTACCTGCGGGTGCTGTTGCTGGACCCAGCCAATGAACGGGCGCAGGCCGGGCTGCAGGCCATCGAAGCGGCGCAGCGGCAGCGGCTGTTGTTTGAGGATGCAACCCGTGCCGCCAGTGCCGGCCGGGACCAGGAGGCGCGGGCCAAGTTCAAGAAGCTGCTGGACGAAGTGCCCGGCAACACGGCGGCCCGCCAGGCGCTGCGGACGCTGGACGACAAGGCGGGGCGCAACAGCGCCCGCCCGGTGCTGGACGCGGCGCTGCGCAAGACGGTCACGCTGGAGTTCCGGGATGCGTCGCTGAAGACCGTGTTCGACGCCCTGGCCGGCAGCACCGGTATCAATTTCGTGTTTGACCGTGACCTGCGCCAGGACGCGCGGATCAGCGTGTTCTTGCGCAATGTGGCCTTTGACGAAGCACTGGAACAGATCACCGGCTCGAACGGCCTGGCGCGCCGGGTGGTGAACGCCAACACGCTGCTGATCTACCCCGCAACGGCAGCCAAGGCGCGTGAGTACCAGGACCTGCTGGTCCACAACTTCTTTGTTGCCAACGCCGATGTGAAGCAACTGTCGCTGCTGTTGAAGACCATCCTCAAGGTCAAGGACCTGTACACCGACGAGAAGCGCAACCTGATCGTGATCCGCGACACACCGGAAATCGTGGCCATGGCGGAGAAGCTGGTGGCGGCTCACGACCAGCCCGAACCCGAGGTGATGCTGGAGGTGGAAATCCTGGAGTTCAACCACACCACTGACAACAATCTGGGTATCAAATTTCCGGACCAGGTCACCTTCGGCGTGGCCAGCCCGATCACGCTCAACGCCTTGCGCGCCATCAATGACAACGGCGTAGTCGTCAGCGGCCTGGACCCGACGCTGGCGATCAACCTGAAACGCCAGCTGGGTGACATCCACCTGCTGGCGAATCCACGTATTCGCGTGCGCAACCGCGAGAAAGCCAAGTTCCACATCGGCGACAAGGTGCCGGTGATCACCTCCACCACCTATCCGGGTGCATCCACCAACGCGATCTCGTCGTCTGTGAGCTATATGGAGGTCGGCATCAAGCTGGAGTTCGAGCCGGCGATACAGCTGGACGATGACGTGGTGATCAAGACCGGGCTGGAGATCAGCTCGATCACCAAGGAGGTGGTGAACGCCGGTACCATCGCCTACCAGGTTGGCACCCGCAACGCCTCCACCACGCTGACGCTTCGCGACGGCGAAACGCAGGTGCTGGCGGGCCTGCTGAGCACCGACGAGTCCGACACCGCCAACCGGCTGCCTGGCCTGGGTGACCTGCCGGTGCTGGGCCACTTGTTCAGCAACCGCACGGTCAAGGGCGGACGCAAGGAAATCCTGCTGTCGATCACGCCGCGCATCCTGCGCAACCTGCGCCGGCCGACCGAAGATCTGGTGGAAATGAATGTGGGGCCCGAGGCCGGCAGCCTGGGCACGGGCGCAGGCGCACCACCGGTGATGCCGGGCATGAGCCCGCAGCCGGTGCCGCAGGTTCCCACCTTCCCGCAAC
>JANMKM010000334.1:0-2845 GCA_031372035.1 Rhodoferax sp.
GTCACCACCAACAGGGCCAACCCGTGCGCAATGCCCAGCAGCCAGAAGGCCCGCGTGCGCAGGGCCTGTGGCGCGGTGAATTCGCGGCCCAGCGCCGCTGTCTCGGCCGCTTCGTCGCGCTGCTCTTCGGCAGGCGCGCCATCAACCAGCTCGCCCACCTCGGCCGGATTGCCACGGACCACGCCCGCCAGCAGCGACCCCAACACCAACGTGACCACGCCCGACCACAGCGCGGTCGAGCGCCAGCCAAACGCCTCCATCGACCAGCCAATGAGCGGCATGGCCAGTCCACCGGCTGCGAGGCCGAGCGACATCAGCGACAGGGCCCGCGCCCGGCGCTGGCGGAAGAAGTGAACCAGCGCCACGGACAGTGGAAAGTAGCCGCACAGGCTGGCGCCTATGGCTACGGACACCATCGACACATAAAATCCCGGCAGTGTTTCGACGCCCGCCAGCAGGAAGAACCCCAGCGCAAGTGCAAGAACACCGACCCGCACCATGATGCGCGGACCGAACCTGTCAATCAGCCAGCCCAGCAGGGGGCCGATGAGAGCGCCTTCCAGCGACTGAATCGCCGCGCCCCCCGCCAGCGCCGTCTTGCTCCAGCCAAATTCATCGGAAAGCACGGCGACGTACGCGCCAAAGGCCTGCAGCAGCAGCGCCGAATAGAGAAACTGCAGCCCGGCGCCCGCCGCGGCGATGCGCCAGCCGTAGTAGATGCGTTGGGTCACTTTGCCTTTGGCGGGGCCAGCACTTTCGCGATTTCGCCCCACTGGGCCAGTTCCCTGGCCTGGACCGCAGCCAAGACCGCCGCACTGCCGGTCATCGCCTCATAGCCGTAGGTCTTTGCGAAGGTCTGGAACTCTGCCGATGCCTGGACCCGCTTCACCTCGGCATTGAGCCTGGTCACGACCTCTGGCGGCAATTTGGCGGGACCGTACAGCGCATACCAGCCAGAGGTGTCGAAACCCGGGTAGCTTTCGGCGACCGTGGGAACGGTGGGGGTGAGCGGGTGGCGCTTTTCCATGGTGGTGGCAATGGCCTTGACCTTCCCGGATGCGATCAGCGGAATGGCGGCGCCCAGCGAGTCGAAGAAGACATCGATGTGGCCGCCCATGAGATCGGTATAGACACCACCCGCGCCCTTGTAGAAGACGTCGGTGAACTGGATGCCGGCGCGCCGCGCGAACAGGACCGACGCCAGGTAGGAGGCGCCGGTCGTCGAGGCCGCGCCGTGGTTGAGTCCCGCTGGCGTTGCCTTTGCCAGCGCTACCAGTTCCGGCACTGTGTTCGCCGGCAGCGTCGGTTTCGCCAGGATGATGTGCGACACCGTCACGAAGCCGGCCACGGGCGTGAAGTCGCGTGTCGTGTCATAGGGCAAAGGCGTCTCTGACAGATTCGGGCTGATGGTCTGGAAACTGTTGGCGGTAACGACGAAGGTGTAGCCGTCGGGCGCGGCCTGCGCCACACGGGCCAGCCCGATCACACCATTGGCGCCGGGCAGGTTTTCAACGACAACGGCCTGCCCCAGCGCTTTGCCCAGTTCCGTCGCGAAAAAGCGCGCGGTCTGGTCCACGCTGCCACCCGCGAGCAAGGGCACGACGAACTTGACGGGCCTGGTGGGCCAGGCCTGTCCTGAGCCAGCCGAAGTGGCTTGCGCAAAGGCTGGCCCCGGTAACAGCAGGGCAAGCAGGAACAAACGGGGCAGCCAATTCATGATCTCACTCCTTGTTTAAAGCGCGCGTACGGCGCCGCCGTCCACGACCAGGCTCGCGCCGGTCACGTAGCTCGCGCGGTCGGAGCACAGGAAGGTGATCACGTCACCCATCTCCTGCGGCTTGCCCCAGCGACGGCCGGGCAGCGCTATGTCCTGGCCCCACTTCTTCATTTCTTCCGCGTATTTCGCGGGGTCGCCGCCGGTGGCGTCGCGCAGCTTCTTGTCGAAGCGCGGCGTCATGGTCAAGCCGGGCATCAGGTAGTTCACGCGGATGTTGTGGCGCCCGAACTCGGTCGCCAGCGCCTTGGTAAAGTTGAACATCGCTGCCTTCGACGGACCCGACACGGTTGACGGCGATTTGGGGGCCTGTTTGGCTGTTGTACCGCCCAGGTTCAGGATGACGCCACCGCCCTGCTCCACCATGTGCGCAACCACCAGTTGCGTGGTGACGAACATCGAAAAGAAGTTGAGCTGGAAGTTGGCCATCAGCTCGGCTGGCGTCACCAGCAGGAATGGCTTGGCGCTGCCCGTGCCCGCGTTGTTGACGAGGATGTCAATGCGGCCCCACTTGGCAATCACGCCAGCAACCAGCCCCGGCAGCGCGTCCAGGTCTGCCACGTCGGCGGCCAGTGCAAGCACCTGGGCGCCGGTGGCTTGCCGAATTTCCGCAGCTGTTGCTTCGAGCACGTCGGGGCGTCGCGCGTTGATGGCGACAAGTGCGCCTTCGCGGGCGAACGACAGCGCCGTCGCCTTGCCGATGCCCTCGGATGCGCCCGTGATCAGCACCACCTTGCCAGCCAGCCCCAGGTCCATCTTGTCTCCAGTTCCAGGCTGCAATGGTCGGCCGCGCGAAACAATCCGCCAATCGATTTATTTTGCGGGCACTTGAATATTTCTCGTCCCAGGACGCAACGGGCCGGCCGATACTGCAGGCCATTCCCCGGGGAACAGCCATGCAAAGCAGTCCTTTCGACTTCACCGGCCGCCACGTCTTTGTCTCGGGCGGCTCCAGCGGCATCAACTTCGGTATCGCACAGGCGTTCGCACGCGCCGGCGCGCGGCTGAGCGTGATGAGCCGCTCGCCTGGCCGCGTTGAGAGCGCCGCAGCGCAGCTGCGCGAGCTGGGCA
>JANMKM010000337.1:0-1880 GCA_031372035.1 Rhodoferax sp.
CAGGTGATGTCGTTCGTTACCGCGCTCCAGTCGGCGTAAAAGCTGTCTGTGCCGGCTCGACCGTCATAGGCAACGCCATCGCGATACAGGATCGAGTCCGGGCCGGCCGAACCCAGCGTGTTGAACACTTCGAAACCGGAAAACGTGGCTTGAGTATTGCCACCGCTCTCGAACTTGATCGACACTGCCTGCGGGAGCACAGTCTTGATTGCGTTGAATGTGGAAGCCGAATTGAATTCGGTGATCAACTGGCCGTTCGCATTCAGAAAGCGGTAGGTCAAGCCGGCGCTGTCCGGACCCAATTCCAGGTTCAGCGTGTCGATGCCAGCACCACCCACAATCTGGTCCGTCTGCTGTGAGAAGGCCACCGCCGTCACACTCACCAAGTCGTCGCCGCTGCCCGCATCGATGGTGTCGGAACCCTGCCCGCCATTGATCGAGTCGTTGCCGGCGTAACCGTAGATCACGTCGCTGGAACTGGGGCCATTCAGCAACTCATCGCCATCCGTGGCATAGCCGGTATAGGCATTGGTGGTACCCACGTAAGCCTGCGGCACGTTAGAAAAAGCCGGAACACCTCCAACCGAGCTCCACGCCGTGGACAAACTGAAGTTGTACACACTGCCGCTCACGCCCACCAGTTCCAGCGACTCCACGCGGTTGGCAGGTGTGAACATGTCCCGCACGGTCACGCTGCCCAGCACGACATTGGCCGAGTCATGCACCTCGACCGTCAAGTCCGTCAATGAGATGCCCGTGGCGGCAAACAGGGCCTTGGTGTGGTCGGCGCCTATGGCCGTGATACGCAGGATGTCGGTGCCGGCCGAATCCACGAGCACGACGTTGGCGCCGCCACCCAGCTTGATGTCGTATGTGTCATTGCCGTCGCCGCCGTCCAGTGTCTCGCCACTGTCGGCGGTGCGCAGGCGGTCGTTGCCGATGCCACCGACCAGCGAGTCCAGCCCGGCGCCACCGTCCAGCACGTCGTCACCATCCTCGCCATAGAGCGAATCGGCGCCGGCAAAACCGAACAGCGTGTCGTTGCCCAAGCCGCCGCGGATCGAGTCATCGTCCGGTGTGCCGTCATAGGCATCGGGGCCGATCGTGCCGGCCAATGTGATGGCCAGGGGGCTGGGCGAGCCCGTCCCCACGTGCGCCACATTTGCGGTCGCGCTCGGGGCTAGCTCAACGGCTGAAGCTTCGGTCTCCCGAAACCCCTGATCCGTAAAGGCCTGATCCTCTGCCCGCATGCACGCGCTCCCTTGTGCTGTCCTGTTGGAATCCTATAGGTCGGGTCGAGGCTTCCGTGTCGGGTAAACCCTCGACCATCACCCAAAGGAAGGATGCAATCGGCATGTCAAGTGCCTCCGGGACGCTATCTATTCAGGAGCTATCCGCGATTTATTTATGAGGCTCACAGCCCGATTCACCATCACCCCAACCCTCTCCCGCAAGCGGCTGAGGGGGCGTTTCCTCCGGTCAGGCCTCAAGATACCGCAGCACGCCCAGTGCCGCCTGCCGGCCCGTGGCGAAGCACGCTGTCAGCAAATAGCCACCGGTGGGTGCCTCCCAGTCCAGCATTTCGCCCGCACAGAACACGCCTGGCAATGCGTTCAGCATCAGGTGCTGGTTCATGGCCTCGAAGCAGACTCCACCCGCTGTGCTGATAGCCTCGTCCATGGGCCGCGCTGCCACCACCCGCAGCGGCAGGGCCTTGATGGCAGCGGCCAGTTGCGCCGGGTCGTTCAGCACCTCGCGTGGCAGCAATTTGTACAGCAGCGCTGTCTTGATGCCATCCAGATGCAGCCGGCTCTTCAGATGGCTGGAGAGCGAGCGCGAGCCGCGCGGGTGTGCCACCTCGCGCGCCACGGTCTCGGCAC
>JANMKM010000340.1:0-3871 GCA_031372035.1 Rhodoferax sp.
TTTTATCCGGGCCAAAGCAAAACTGGCTGCCGAAATAAAGGGGAATACCCGGCTATTACAAATAAAGCTCATGTTCATTTGGTAGAAGCATATCACCCGCTATTGTATCTCTATAATCAACGAACGGGGAAACCTACTATTCCTGTCACCATTACATTGAATGAAACAAAAAGAATTTTAGTGATAAGTGGCCCGAATGCGGGAGGCAAAACAGTTACCTTGAAAACAATTGGTCTGCTACAGATGATGGTGCAGAGTGGTTTGCTGGTACCAGTGCATCCCTCTTCCCAGTTTGGAATCTTTAAACAACTGATGATTCATATCGGCGATACGCAAAGCATCGAATTTGAATTGAGTACTTACAGCAGCCATTTGCTGCATATGAAACATTTCATCTTCTGCACGGTCACGGTGTGGCCGGTAGTGCAGGGCCACGATGGCGCGCCGCTCTGCCGCAGGCAGGGGGCGGGTGAATTCCGAAAACAGCGAGCGGTTGCCAATGGAGCGGTTCAGGTCCACCAGCAGCCGCGTAGTGCTGGCCGCGTATAGAGGAGCGCCCAGCGTGCGCGCTAACTGCCGGGCGAACTGCAGAGCGCCCGGGTCCCAGCCGCGGTGGCTCTGCAGCGCCGCGGCGGCGCCGGCAAACAGCGCGCGGTAGGCCGTGGGCACCTGGTTGCCGCCGTGCTCGCAGCTCAGCAGCAGGCACACGCCAGTGCCTGCTGCTGAGGGCCTGGGTGCCGCTGTGAAGCCGGGTTGGATGCGGGTGATGGGCATGGGGTTGCTGATGCGTCGGGGTCAAGCGTAGCGCAGCCGCGGGCTGTGCGGCGCACGGGAATTCGATTACGCTGGCCCCGGCCACAATGGACAGTCACCGAGCACAAGGACCCCATGCCGAATATCACCTACGAGCAGCTGCGCAGCGCGCGCTGGTTTGCACCCGACGATTTCCGCTCCTTCGGCCACCGCTCCCGTGCCATGCAGATGGGCTATGACCGTGCCGACTGGGAGGGCAAGCCGATCATCGCCATCCTCAACACCTGGAGCGACATTGGCCAATGCCATGCGCATTTCAAGCAGCGGGTGGAGGACGTGAAGCGCGGTGTGCTGCAGGCCGGCGGCTTTCCGCTGGAACTGCCGGCGTTGTCGCTGTCCGAGAACTTCGTCAAGCCAACCACCATGCTGTACCGCAACCTGCTGGCGATCGAGGCCGAGGAGCTGTTGCGCAGCCACCCGGTGGACGGCGCGGTGCTGATGGGCGGCTGCGACAAGACCACGCCGGGCCTGCTGATGGGTGCCATCTCCATGGGCCTGCCGTGCATCTACCTGCCGGCCGGGCCGATGCTGCGCGGGAACTGGAAGGGCAAAACGTTAGGCTCGGGCTCGGACGCCTTCAAGTACTGGGACGAGCGCCGCGCCGGCAACATTACCGAAACCCAGTGGCTGGAAATGGAAGGCGGCATCGCCCGCAGCCACGGCACCTGCATGGTGATGGGTACCGCCGCCACCATGATGGGCATTGCCGAAGCGCTGGGCATGACGTTGCCGGGCGCCTCCAGCATTCCCGCGCCGGACGCCAACCATCCACGCATGGCAGCCGCCTGCGGCCGGCGCATTGTGGACATGGTGTGGGAGGAGCTAACACCGGCAAAGCTGCTGACCCGGCAGTCGTTCGAGAACGCAATCACCGTGGCCATGGCCGAGGGCTGCTCCACCAACGCGATCATCCATCTGGTGGCGATGTCGCGCCGCGCCGGCGCCGCATGCGCCGTGACGCTGGACGACTTCGACGCCTTCAGCCGCAAGGTGCCGGTGATCGCCAACATCCGGCCCAGTGGCAACACCTACTTGATGGAAGACTTCTACTACGCCGGCGGCATGAAGGGCCTGATGGGACGGCTGAAAGGCCTGCTGCATCTGGGCGCGTTGACGGTCAATGGCAAGACCATCGGCCAGAACCTGGAGGACGCCGAGGTCTACAACGACGACGTGATCCGGCCGCTGGAGAACCCCATCTACGCCGAGGGCGCGCTGGCCGTGTTGCGCGGCAACCTGGCACCCGACGGCTGCGTGATCAAGCCCAGCGCCTGCAGCGCAAAGTTTCTGCAGCACAGCGGCCCAGCCCTGGTGTTTGACGACTACCCCAGCCTGAAGAAGGCCATCGACGACCCGGAACTGGACGTGACCGAGGACCACGTGCTGATCCTGCGCAACGCCGGCCCGCAGGGCGGCCCCGGCATGCCGGAGTGGGGCATGGTGCCGATCCCGACCAAGCTGGTGAAGCAGGGCGTGCGCGACATGATGCGGATCTCGGACGCGCGCATGAGCGGCACCAGCTACGGTGCCTGCGTGCTGCATGTGGCGCCCGAAGCCTACATCGGCGGTCCGCTGGCGTTGGTGCAGAACGGCGACCGGATCACCGTGGATGTACCGAACCGGCGCATCCATCTGGAGGTGAGCGACGCCGAACTGGCCCAGCGCCGCGCCGCCTGGACGCCACCGCCCAGACGCTTCGAGCGCGGCTACGGCTACATGTTCAGCCAGCACATCATGCAAGCCGACCAGGGCTGCGACTTCGACTACCTGGAGACCGCGTTCGGTGCGCCGGTGGGGGAGCCGGCGATTTACTGATTCCTCGTGGGACAGACCAAGAATTGCGCAGCAATTTTGCTCTGTCCTCGACTGATCAAAGTGTTGGCAAGCCGAGGACACCGGGGTGGGCAGCTCCGCGAATGTCCCCCGCCTGCGGCCTGCGGCCTCATGCTCCTCCCTTGCTTCGCTGCGCCACCTACCCCGGCATCCTCGGCGGCGATGGTGGTTGATACTCGTCAGCCGAATACCGGGCCGCGTTCACCGCCGGATCGTACGCCGAGCTTCTGCATGAACCTCTTCGGCCGATATGAGCTTGCCCCCAGACTCGATCTCAGCAACCCGGTGCTCGATCTCGCGATCCCAGGCGCTCTCAAGTTCGGTATCAGACTCTTCCTGCAGCGAGTCCAACAGTTCCCCCGCGAGGCGCGCTCGATCCGTGGCAGGCAAACTCTTGGCGCGGGCTGACAGTTCCTCGACGAGGGTGGACATGGTTGCCTCCGGCTGCTATTGGTGCAGCTTACAGGGAGGGCGTGCAGGGCGGTTGGCTGGTCTTCGATGCCGGCCCACTTGAGCGCGTTCGCTCGTTCACCAAAGGAAAGGTACTCGGTGATCTTGCCGTTGCGAAATGTGAACCCGTCGGCGAATCGTCCACCGGTCCAGTCGGTTGCGCCCTTCAGACGGACCCATGCATGGAGGTACACGACCACCTTGTCGCCATGGACCAGGAACTCTTCAGGCTCGCAGGTACCTTCGGCCCAGGTTTCACGCCCCTTCCTCACGTGTTCCCGCACTTCCTCGATGCCACGGTAGGTGCCGGCGGTCGGAAACCCCTCAGGCTCAACCCGCACGATCTGTGGATCAAAGTCTCTTGCCATGGCCAGCATGTCGTAGCGGTTGATCGCGGCGAAGAACTGTCTCAGGGATTCAACTTCAGCGTTCATGGGTCTTGGCTTGCTGCGGCGGTGATTGCGCGGCCGATAGTACCCTCGCTCTGCGCATTGAACAAGCAGCGACAGCTCATTCGGATCACTTTGGTTCGGCAAACCTCAGTGGACAAAGTCTCCAAGGAGTTTGTCGCGAGCGCCAGAGTTAATATGTCGACTGGACGGCCAATATTCGACATGGCTAGTCGCTGGAGGCCAAATTGACGCTGAAAGCCTCAATTTGAGCGACTGTTCGCAGGCAAATGTGGCCAAAAATCGCATGAATACAGCACAGGTAGCTACCTATTTTGTAGAGCTTGGGACGGTTGCGAGCGGTTCGAACACCAACCAAGCTTGCT
>JANMKM010000358.1:0-15539 GCA_031372035.1 Rhodoferax sp.
GGCACTGGCATAACTCAGCAGGTCCAGGTCAGCGCCACCGTCGATGGAGTCGTTGCCCGAGCCGCCATCGATGGTGTCCGCGCCTGCACCACCGGCCAGCGTATCGTTGCCCGCAAAGCCGTACAACCGGTTGGCGCCGTCGTCTCCGCTGATGGCATCATCAAACGCACTGCCGTCGATGTTCTCGAAGCCGCTGATCGTGTCCGCCCCCATCGCCCCGGAGCTCAGCCCACTGGCCAGGCTGGCGCTGACCCCGCCGCTGGCCTGCGCGTAGGTCAGCAGGTCCACCCCATCGCCCGCGTCCATCGAGTCGTTGCCCAGACCGGCAATCAGGGTCTCGTTGCCTGCACTGCCGATCAGGGTGTCGTTGAAGGCGCTGCCTTCCAGCACTTCGAAATTGGCGACCACGTCGGTGCCGGCGCCACCCGTGTTCTGCTCACCGGACAGTGCCAGGTTCACGCTGACACCAGCGGTAGCGCTGGCATAGCTCAACCAGTCGGCCGTGCCGGCCCCGCCATCGAGTGCGTCGTCACCGGCTCCACCGTCGATGGTGTCATTGCCGTCGCCGCCGTAAAGGTAGTCGCTGCCACCCAAACCCTGCAGCAGGTTGGCCAGCGCGTCGCCTACGAACACGTCATCAAAAGCGCTGCCTTGTATCCCTTCGACGTTGAGCAACTGGTCAAAGCCGTCGCCGCTGGTGTCCTGGATGCCGCCCAAGGCAATCTGGTAGCCGACTGCAGAGTCGGCATTGGCGTAGGAAACGATGTCAAAGCCGTCGCCACCATCGAAGCTGTCGTTGCCCGCGCCACCAACCAGCAGATCGATGCCGCTGCCGCCGAACAGGCCATCGTTGCCAGCGCCCCCGTCCAGTGTGTCGTTGCCGTCTTCGCCTGACAGGCTGTCATTACCAATGCCGCCCGACAGGTTGTCGTTGCCGCCCCCCCCAGCCAGTGCATCGGCGCCGTCCAGCCCCATGAAAACGTTTTCGGCTGCATTGCCATACAGCGTGTCACCCAGTGCGCTGCCCGTGAAGTTCTCGACATTGCTGAGCGTGTCGAACACTGTGTAACCGCCGTTGCTGCCAATGGACGGGATGGCATAGATATAGGACTTGCCAGCGGGCAAGTCCACGGTGATCGATTTGCCCAGGCTGGCGTAGGACATCAAGTCAACGCCATCACCGCCGTCGACCACGTTGATGCCAAGCCCGCCCATGAAGGTGTCGTTGCCGCTGCCGCCGGTGATCGAATCGTCGTTGTCACCACCCGTCAACAGGTCATTGCCATCGCCACCCGTCAATGAGTCGTTGCCACTTCCGCCGTCGAGGGTGTCGTTGCCGCTGCCGGCGTTCAGGATGTCGTCGCCGCCCAGACCGATCAGCCAGTTGTCGCCGGTGGTGCCGGTCAGCACATCCTTGAGGTTGCTGCCTTCCAGGTCTTCGATGGCGACCAGCGTGTCTTTTTGAATTCCGACAATGATTTGGACGCCAACTATGGACAGATCGACACTGACTCCGGAAGCGGAACTCGCATAAGAAACCCGGTCCACCCCATCGCCGCCGTCGATCCGGTCGTTGCCCGGGCCACCATCCAGCGTGTCATTGCCGCCGCCACCGCTCAGTGTGTCGTTGCCACCGAGGCCGCTGATCGAATCATTGCCTGCAGTACCCGGCAGGCTCTCGGGCCCATCGGTTCCGCTGATCACATCCAGCGTCTGCGCATAGTCCGGCGCTGCATAGGTGGCCAGCAGGTTGTTGGCTTCGACGGCGCCGGTGGCGAATTCCAGTGTCCAGTTGTGGCCCGCCGCCACGCTGCCTGCGCTGTCGGTGGAAGCAGCGACATCGGCGCCTGTGGCATTTGCCAGTGCGGCGACAAAGCTTTGGCCTGCAGGCCCGGCCGCTACGTCGCAGCCATAGAGCAGCAGGTCGCCGCCCGGCTGCAGGGCGCCACCCAACTGGGCCAGCTGCGCGCTGTAGCCCGCCAGCGCAGCCTCGTCGAGCAGCGTCGAGCCCAGCCACAAGGCACCGGCGCCGCCGTGGGAGACCAGGTGGATGGCAGACAGAGCGGCCATGCCTTGCAGGGCCTCGGCCATCTGCACCAGGCCGTCGCGGTCGGCTGCAAGCTGCAGTACCAGCACGTCGGCCGGCAGGCCCGGCAGCAGCGCATCCGTCTGCTGCACACGCGCATCAACAAACACGACCATGGACACGGGCGGAGCCTCCTTGATTCACGGGGTTCTTGTTCTATGCAACCCGCAAATTCATTCTATAGGGGCCAGCCACGAGTTGCGGGCCCCAGGCAGCTCCAGAATGGGCAATATCACCGCGGATTCAGAAGCCGGCAGGTGGGCCTGGAATGCCTATGGATAGGGCGCAAGCCACTACGGAATATGTAGCGCACCCGAACCTTTCGCGGAGTGACAATCAGCCGAGGACAGAGCACGCTCGCTGTGCGTAGCCGTGGTCTGTCCCGCGGACAATCAGGAGTACACGCCGAACTGCGCCAGGCTGAGATTAGCGTGTGCGTTCACCAGGGTCTGGAAATAGCTGGCCTGGGTGATGTCCAGGTCCTGCGCACCGGCAGCGCCAGCGTAGCTGCCATCCACGTCGCCGCTGAGGTACCCCACCAGGCCCACGTGCACCGGGCTGGCTGCGCTGATGTCGGCGGCAATCGCCGGTGCGGTGCCGGGCGACAGCGAGGTCTTGTTCGGCACGCTGGCATCGAGCTCGTCGGCAAAGTGCCAGGCCAGCGCCGGTGCGTCCAGCCCCACCACATGCCGGAGCACGCCTATGGCGTCGTTCAGGCTGACGCTGCCGTTGCCATCAAAGTCCGCCGCCAGCGCCTGGTAGGGCGAGAGTGGCCGGCCCGCGCCATTGATATCCAGGCCGACGATCATTTTCATGATGGCAATGGCGTCCTGCAGGTTCACGGCCGCTGATGAGGCCATGGCTTCTGCATCGGGAATGGTGCGTGCGGCAGACAGTGACAACGTGCTGCCCGCTACATTGGCCAGGCTGGCACTGCCGGCGCCGCCGGTCAGGCCGCTGACACCCGTGCCGGTGACCGACACGTTGTCCAGGAGCGTGTGCGCCTTCCAGCTGTAGGCCATCAGGTCGACCTGCTTGCCCGCGGGCTGCACCGGAGCCAGCGCAATGGTCTGGTCGGTGAATTGTGCGAATTCGATGTTCGACAGGCTGTCGCTGCCGTCGGGGCCGTTGACAATCCAGCCGCTGCCGTCGGCAGTCACCGTGTACAGCGCCCGTGCGCCGCTGAACAGGGCCGTGTCGGTACCCAGTGCCCCGTCGAGCGTGTCATTGCCGGCGCCACCTCGCAGCTGATTGTCAATGCTGTTGCCAAACAGGTGGTCGGCGCCGCTGCCGCCCAGCAGGTTCTCGATGCTGCTGCCAAAGTTTACCGTCACCTGGCCGGACGCAGTGATGGTGGCGGCCTGCTGGCCGCCAATGAAGCCCCAGTAGCCGGGCTCCAGGTACAGCGTGACGGGCTGGCTCAGGGCACTGGCGTCGATGCTGTCGTTTCCCGCGCCGTCCCAGATGAAGTTGGCGCTCGCAGCATTCAGCACATAGTTGTCGGGGCCGCTGCGCGCCGTCGGGCTGGGCCCGTACAGGTATTGCAGCGCCGCGATATCCAGCGGGCTGTAGAGCAGGTGGTATTGCGCCGCCGAGCTGGTGTAGCTCATCACGCTGGCGGCCGTGTTGTCCTCGGCATCCGGCAGGTATGGGCTTTCGCCCAGGTGACCGGTGGCGTCGGGATGGCCGAACGGATGCTTCAGGCCCAGCGCATGCCCGAGCTCATGGATCAGGGTCAGGGCCGAAGCCTGGCCGTCCTGCGGCGCCAGGTTGTCTGCGATGTTGACGTTCAGGAACAGGTCACTGCCGGTGAACGAGTCGGACGGAAACGTGGCGTAGCCGGCGCTGCCGGTCTGCGCATTGTTGGCGAATGTGATGGTGTTGGCGGCGGCAGCGGTACCGGTCTGCACAAAGCCCAGGCCCGTGACCGTGGAGACGTAGGCCAGCGCCTGCTGGGCGAAGGCTTTCTGCGCCGCATTGAACGGCTGGAACTGCTGGGCGTCGGCCGGGTCCGTGTCATAGGCGGGCAGCGTGGTCGGGAAGGTGTAGGACAGCGTCTTGGCCGGCCCCACCAGGGTGCTGAAGCTGGCTGCGTTGCCGTCGAGCAGGGCGTCGATCCAGTAGGGCAGGGCCAGCGCGCCGTTGGTGTAGTTGACGGTCTCGATGTTGCCGGGCAGCTTGACGAAGCTGGCGCTGACATTGGCGGTGTCGGCACCGTCACCGTCATACAGGTCGAAGCTGCGGCTGGTGATGACATAGGTGTCGTTGCCCGGCCCGCCCCAGAGCCGGTCCACGCCAGTGCCACCGATCAGGGTGTCGTTGCCCGCGCCACCCTGCAAGGTGTCATTGCCAATGCCGCCGTCGAGCCGGTAGTCACCATTGCGCCCGACCACGCTCAGGGCATCGTTGCCATCCCCGCCCGAGAGCGTGCTGGAGACATTGCCGCCGTATATGCTGTCGTTGCCGGTGCCGCCAAGCAGGGTGTCGTTGCCATCCCCTCCATACAGGGTGTCGCTGCCGGCGCCGCCGTCGAGCAGGTGGTTGCCGCTTTGCTGCTGGCTCGACAACACGTCGTTGTCGTCGCCGCCAAACAGGCTGTCGTTGCCGCTGCCGGCGTCCAGTTCGTCCTGGCCGGCACCGCCCTGCAGTAGGTTGTTGCCGTTGTGGCCAACCGTGCTGAGCAGGTCATTGCCGCCGCCGCCGTCGAGCGAACTGGCGCCAGCACCACCGTACAGGGTGTCATCGCCGTCGCCGCCATTGAGCGAGCTGGCGCCGGCACCGCCGTAAAGCGCGTCGGTGCCCGTGCCACCGAGCAAGGTGTCACTGCCGTCACCAGCGAACAGCTGGTCGTTGTCGGCGCCGCCGTCGAGCCGGTGGTTGCCAGTCAGGTTTTGGGCGGTGAGCACATCGTTACCGCTGCCTCCCAGCAGTGTGTCGGCACCGCTGCCGGCTTGCAGCGTGTCCTCACCGCTGCCACCGTCGAGCAGGTGGTTGCCGATGCCGGGGTAGGCCGAAAGGGTGTCGTTGCCGGCCTCGCCATTGAGGGTGTCGTTGCCCTCGTTGGCGCCTGGCGCGAAGGCAATGCCGCGCGCATAGACCTCGTCATTGCCGGCGCCGGCGTTGACCAGGTCATTGCCCAGGCCGAGAAAAATCTGGTCCCCCAAAACGCTGCCCGTGATGGTGTCGGCGCCTGGACTGTCAAAGAACTGACCGCCCACCGTGGCACTGATGGTCGACGTGAGGCTCTCTGCATGGCCCCCGAGATCGGTGTAGCTCACACGCAGGCTGATGCTCTGGCCCACATCGGTTTGCACCAGTGTGTAGCTGCTGGCCGTGGCCTGGGCAATGCTGTTGCCGCCGCGCAGCCACTGGTATTGCAGCGTGGTTGGCAGGCCGTCGGCGTCGGCCAGTGTGCTGGTGTCGGCGCTGAGTACCTGGCCTTGCAGCAGGGTGCCGGTGATTGCGACGCTGCCGGTGGGCAGGCGGTTGGGGGCAACGAGTGTGGCTGAGCTGCCGAAAAAGTTGGTGGGCGTGCCTGTGCTGGTGGAAAGCGCCGCGCCAAGGTTTGCAAAGTTGCGATTCAGGGACTGCGTTGACGAACTCGGCAATGCGCTGTAGCTGACACTGTCAACGCCCGCGAAGCTCACGGAGCCACTGCCGCTGAACAGAAAGCCCGCTGGTACGATGAAGTCGGGCGTCACCAAGCCAAGGTTGGCAAAACCCTGCGTGGCAATGAGCACCGTGGTGTTGGAAGCGGGGCGGCTAGGCAGATTGGAAAGGAAGGTAAACGTGTGGTTCACACCACCAGCGCTCGCGACGAGTTGCCGCCCGCTCCAAAAAGACTCGTCATCGAAAGCGTTGCCAACCCGCATTTCGATGAACTGTACGGTGCCGTCAGCGTTGGAAAACAGCTCATTGATCTTGTACAGGTGAAAGCTCATGGGTCAGCTCCTGGCATCGGGTCGGTTGGTGGATTGGCAGCCAAGCCCGGGCGGGCCTATGGATAGATACCAAACTGAGACAGCGACAGCCCCGGATGGTTCTGCACCAGTGTATTGAAGTAGCTGCTGTTGGTAATGTCCAGATCCGGCGCACCGGCGGCACCGGCGTAGCTGCCATCCACGTCACCGCTCAGGTAGCCCACCAGGCCGGCGCGTACCGGGCTGGCGCCGGCCATATCCAGGTTGATGGCAGGCGCCGCACCGGGGTTCAGGCTGGCTTTGGGCGGGACGCTGGTGTCGGTGTCGAGCGCGAAATGCCAGGCCGGTGTGGGCGCGCTCAGGCCCACCACGTGGCGCAGTACGCCAATGGCATCGTTCAGGCTCACGGCGCCGTTGCCATCGAAATCGGCAGCCAATGCCTGGTAGGGCGACAGCGTGTGGCCAGCGCCATTGATGTCCAGGCCGACGATCATGCGCATGATGGCAATCGCGTCCTGCAGGTTGACTGCGGCCAGGCTCGTCTGCATCTCGGCCCCCGGGAGCGGTCGGCTGGCCGTCAGGCTCAGGCTGGCTTCGGTCACAGCCACCAGGCTGACGGCTCCGGACGTGCTGGTGCTGCCGCTGTAGCTGGCTGCGGCCACGCCCACGCTGTCGAGCAGGGTGTGGGCGCGCCACGAATAGGCCAGCAGCTCCACGCTCTTGCCCGCGGGCGAGAGCTGGCTCAGGTCGATGGTCTGGTCGGCAAACTGGGCCCACTCGATGCCCTCCAGTGTGTCCGTGCCATCCGGGCCGATGGCGCTCCAGCCGGTGGCGATGACGGCAAAGTTGTACTGCGCGCGGTTGCCGCTGAACACTGCCGTGTCCGTGCCGGCTTCACCCACAAGGGAGTCATTGCCGACGCCACCGCTGAGCGTGTCATTGCCGTCGCCACCCATCAGCGTGTCGGCGCCATCCATTCCGCTGAGGCTGTTGGCCAGGGCGTTGCCGGTCAACAGGTTGTCCAGCGCGTTGCCGGTGCCGGTCTGTGCCGTGGAGCCGGGTGCCAGCGTCAGCCGCTCGACAAAACTGGTCAGGGTGTAGTTGATGCTGGCAACCACCTTGTCGATGGCGCTGCCCAGGTCCAGCGGCAGCTGCACGCCGGTGGCGCTTTGCGACAGGGCGTTGTCGGTTTCCTGCACCACGTCGGCGGCGCTGTCCACAAAGTAGGTGTCGGGCCCCAGGCCGCCGGCCATCACGTCGTTGCCGCTGCCGCCGTCCAGCGTGTCGCTGCCATCGCCACCATTGAGGCTGTCGGCACCGTCGCCGCCGTTGGCCGAGTCATTACCGCCGCCGCCCAGGAAGTTGTCCATGCCCAGGCCCAGCGACACGGTATTGACGCTGTTGAGACCCACAACCTTGTCGTTGCCCGGGTCCGTGGCCGCGCTCAGGTCCAGGGTGCCGCTGTAGTTCGGGTCGCTGGCGTCAACGACGTGCTCATAGGGCAGCTCGTTCCAGTTCACCAGCGCGGGCTGGACCACGCTCCAGTCAAATGCCAGCCAGGCGCTGGTGTCCAGGCTCAGCCAGTCCAGGGCGTTCCACTTGATGTCGGCGTACGCAGCCGCGTTGCTCCAGGGCACGGTCTGCACCGACACCGGTTCATAGGCGTACAGGCTGTAGCTGCCGTGGGTGTCGCCGTAGCCTTTGACCTCGATGAAGTAGTCACCCGTGCTTGGCGCCACAAAGTAAATGTCTTCCGGGTCCCCGGGGTACCAGCCGTCGTCGGCAAAGCCGTTGCCAAAGGCGTCCTGCACCGGCGCCCCGGCCGCATTGCGCACCTGCAGTTGCCCGTCCAGATGGCCGTCGTTGGAATACAGGCTGAAGATGTAGTCCTTGCCGCTCACCAGGCGGATGCGGAACCAGTCGCTGTCACCGGCAATCTCGATCTGGTTGTCGGCAAAGCCGGGCACCGGCAGCGTGGCGCTGCTGCTGCTGTTGCCTGGTACCTCGGCCGAGGGCGCCAGCGCAACAGCACGCAGGTCGAAGCTGCCGGTCGAATCGGACCAGCCACCCACGCTGACGTAGTAGGTGCCCGACACCGCAGGCTTCAGGTACAGGCTCTCGGGCCCACCGCTGCCGCCGTAGTCCACCGAGTCCAGCAGGGCGCCGTTCGGACCGGATACGCTCAGTGTGCCGTCCAGCGTGCTCGATGCCAGGTCAAACCAATAGGTGGTGCCGGCGCTCAATGACAGGGCGTAGACGTCGGTATCGTCGGCGCTGTCGACAATGCCGCGCACCGAATTGCCGCCCAGCGCCAGTGCGCCCACCGCGGCCGTGGCCGGTGTATCGCCCACCGTGTCCACACTGTTGCTGGCGGTCAGGGCATAGACATCGAGCAGGAAGTCGCCAACCGAATCGCCGTAACCCGAAATGTCGATGTAGTAATTGCCGGATGCCTCGGGGGTGAACTGCAGGTATTCGGAATCGCCTGGTTGCCAGCCGTTGTCGACGTAGTCCAGCGTGCTGCCCTGGGCATCGTGCAGTTGCAGCACGGCGTCGAGCTCGAACGAACCGAGGTTGAAGGCATAGGTGGTGTGCGCCACGAGCTGCACGCCATACCAGTCGGCGTCGGCGCCGCTATTGATGAAGCCGTCCACGTGGGCGGCCTGGGCCGCACCCAGGTTGATGCTGGCACTGCTGGCAACGGTATCGCCGACCGTGTCGTTGTTGTTGCCGCCGCCACCACTGACCTGTGTCACGGAGAGGTTGAACGCACCGGTGGTCTGGCCATAGCCGTCCACGGCCAGGTAGTAATTGCCCGAGGTGGCGGGTGCGAAATACAGGTACTCGCTTTGGCCCAGATAGCCGGAATCGGCAGAGTCCAGCAGGGTGGAGCCGGACCCGTCGAACAGGCGCAGCACCGGGTCCAGGGTGCTGGCACCGTCCAGATCGATGCGGTAGGTGGTGCCAGCGGACAAGCGCACGGCGTACCAGTCGGAGTCGTCACCGCCAGCGAAGCCGGCGCTGTCGATCGAGCCCCATTCAGTACCCGGGGCCGACACCGTGGCGCTGGTGCTGGTGTCATCGGCGACGAAATCGCCGGACGGGTTGGCCAGGCCCACCACGTCGAGCTGGAAGCTGCCGGTGCCCGCACCATAGGCCGATACCGCCAGGTAGTAGGTGGCGGAGATGGTGGGCACAAAGGTCAGCGTCTCGGGGTCGCCCACATACAGACCGTTGTCTGCGTGCAGCAGCAGCTTGCCGGCTGCATCGCGCAGGTCCAGCCTGCCGTCGATGAAGTACGAGCCCAGGTCAAACTGGTAGCGGTTGCCAACGCTCAGGTTCACCGCGTACCAGTCGGCATCGCCGGCGCTGTTGATGATGCCGCTGCGATGGTCCGGCGTTTGCAGCAGCGCGGCGCTGGCGTTGGTGTCGCCCACGGTGTCGACGCCGCCACCGGCGGAGAGCTGGCCCAGCGCCAGATCGAAGGTCCCCACCGAGCCCCCGTAGCCAGCCACGCCAATGAAGTAGGTGCCCGATTGCACAGCGCTGTAGATCAGCGTTTCGGGGTCGCCGGCATAGCCCTGGTCCACGCCGTCGATCAGCGTGCCGGTGGCGTCATACAGCAGCAACTGCCCGTCGAGCTGCGGCGCGTGCAGGTCGAACTGGTAGGTGGCACCTGCCGTCAGGTTCAGCTTGTACCAGTCGCCGGTATCGGCGGCGTTATTGATCGCGCCGTGCACGCTGGCACCCAGCGCCAGGCTTGCCGTGGTGCTGGTATTTGCCGGCACCGTGTCCAGCCCCAGATCGGTGTTGCCGGCCAGTGCCGCACTCAGGCTGAAGACACCGGTATGGACGTTGTCGCCATACACACCGAGGTAGACGATCCCGCTGCTGCTGGGCGTGAACAGGATGCTCTCGTCGGCGTTGGCGGTGAAGGAGTCGGCCAGCCACTGGCCGGCGGCGTCGGTCAGCAGCAGCCAGGTGTCCAGCGGCGCGGCAGAGCTCAGGGTCAGCAGGTAGTGCTGGCCGGCGCTGACCTGCATCTGGTACCAGTCGGCATCGGTTGGCAGATTGATGCTGCCCTGCACGGTGCCCACCGTCGGCAACAGGCCCAGGCTTGGCTCGGTATACCAGTCGCCAATGGTGTCACCGCCGTTGGGCCCCACGCCCCCGGCCAGCGTGAAAGTGCCAGTGGTGGCGCCTTGGTAGGCCGAAACTGCGATGTAGTAGTCGCCACTGGACTGCGGCGTGAAGTTCAAGGTCTCGGGGTCGCCCTGGAACCCGCTGTCGGCCTTGCGCAGCTCAGTGCCATTGGCGTCGAATATCTTGAGCACCCCGTTCAGCGCGGCCGACGCCATTGTGAAAACGTAGGCGGTGCCGGCATCGAGCGTCAACTGGTACCAGTCGGCATCAAACCCGCCAGCCATGTCTGCGCTGTCGATGATGCCGCTGATGGTGGTCAACAGCGGCAGCGAGCGGTCGGTGTTGGTATCGGCGGCAACGAAGTCTGCCAGCGCTGCGCCCAAGGTGAAGCTGCCGGTTGTTCGGCCGTCATAGGCCGAGACCGCCACGTAGTAGGTGCCGCTGGTTTGCGGCGTGACATACATGACTTCCGGGATGCCAAGGCCCCCATTGTCCATGCCGTCGAGGAAACTGCCCGTCGCGTCACGCAGGATCAGCACGCCATCCAGGGCGCCGCTGGATGTCAAATCGAAGCGGTAGCGCAGGCCGGCCACCAGACTGACGCGGTACCAATCTTCGTCCGGGCCACCGGCCATGTCTGCATCCAGAAAACCGGTGAGTTGACCAGGGACGTTCAGGGTGTAGCCGGTATTTATATTGGCCGGCACAAAGTCCTGGCTGGACAGGGACGACAGGGTGAAGCGGCCGGTGGTCCCGCCGGCGTAGGCGCTGACCGACATGTAGTAGTCGCCGCTGGCCGGAGCGAGGTAGAACAGCAATTCCGGGTCGCCCGTGGAGCCGTAGTCCTTGGTGGCCACCCCGACCACAGCCGGACTGTAGAGCGTCAACACACCATCCACGTTTGGCCCGTTCAGGTCAAAGCGGTAGTTCCTGCCAGCCGTGAGGTGGACCCAGTACCAGTCTTCATCCGCGCCGCCGGCCAGGTCGCCGGCATCAATGTTGCCGACGACTGTGCCAGTGGTTTCCAGCTGGTGCGCTGTGCTGCTGTCGGCCGCCACAAAGTCGGTGGCGATGGCGTCCGCCATCCGGGTCTGCAGATAGATGCTGTCCCATACCGTGCCGTTGGCAAAGCTGATCTGCTCGACCATGTAGTCGCTGGAGGCGTAGCCATAGAGCACGGTGACCTGTTGCAGCGCGCCGCCGGTGATGCCCAGCACCAGATCCTGACCGCTGGGCGTGAAGCTGATTTGAGCCGGCAGGATGGAGCCCGTGAACACGATCTGGTCGGTGCCACCGTACTCGTCGATCTTGTCCGAGCCATCGCCGGGCTTGAAGCGGTAGCTGTCATTGCCGGCGTTGTTGGCCGAGGTGTCCCCCGCGAGGGCATCGTCGCCTGTGCCGCCTTCGAGAGTGTCGTTCCCGGGCCCACCATCCAGCGAGTCGTTCCCGGTGCCGCCCGAAAGGGAGTCGTTGCCCCCCAGACCGATCAGCGTGTCGTTGCCACCGAGTCCGGACAGGGTGTCGTCATTGCCGGCGCCGGTCAGCGAATCGTTGCCTGCGGCACCGGTCAGCACCAGTCCGCCCAGGTACTGCGGCGACTGCTGCGGGTTGTAGTTCTGCAGCAGTGCAGTTGCGGCCAGTGTCTGGGCGTCGACGCCCGCCAGCGTCAGCAGCGGCGTGTACTGATAGCCACTGTTGGCGCCGTTCAGGTCGATGGCCAGGATGGCATTGCTGCCGTCCTGGCTGAGCCGCAGGTGGCCGCTGGCAAAGGGGTTCCCGCCCGCCTGGTAATAGCTGAGCTCTGCCAGCAGCGGGCCCAGGTCGAGCTGGTCGCCGCCAGTGCTGTCAAAGTCGGTGATCAGGTCGGCCGCGCCCAAGCCCAGCACGAAACGGTCAGCCTGGGCGCCGCCACTGAGCGTGTCGCTGCCCAGGCCACCCACCAGCGTGTCACTGCCGCCGTTGCCCGACAGCTGGTTGTCCAGGTCGTTGCCGATCAGCAGATCCCGGCCGGCGGCGCCGCTGGCGTTCTCGATCCACGTGGAGCTGTGGATGCGCACGGTATCGGCGCTCTGGATGCTGCCGCCGTTGATCTGCACCGCCAGCCCGATGTGGCTCCACTGGTCCGGCCGCAGATCCAGCTCGCTGTCGGCGGAGCCGGTGAGCATCAGGGTGTCGTTGCCACCCGTGTCCAGCAGCGTCTCCAGGTACTTGCCGCCGCTGGCATAGACATAGACATCGTCGCCACTGTGGTGGCCCGTGTTGGCGCCGTACAGGTACTGCAGCGCATCGATGTCCAGCGCCATTGGCGTGCTGGGCAGGCGGTCGATATTGTTCAGGCCGAGGGTCACGCCCGGCCAGGCGTAGTAGCTCATCACACTGTTGAACAGGCTGTCCTGCAGGCTTCCCAGGGTGGCGCTGTTGGTGGGGCTCTGGGCGTGCGGGTGCTTCAGGCCCAGCGCATGGCCGGTTTCGTGAAGCAGCACGTAGTTGGACAGGCTGCCCGTCGCAAAGCTGCTGTACAGACTGTTGCGCAACTGGCTGTTGAGCCAGATGTCACCGCCACTGGTATCGTCAGAAGGTGCGTAGGTATAGCCCAGCTGGCTGCTGTTCATGTCCAGGCTGGTGTAGCCGAAGCGCAGCGTGCCCGAGCCGCCGGCGTCATCGGCAACCTGGGACAACTGCAGACGGGCGACCCCGGCCCAGGCCTGCAATGCGTTGCGCGCCGCTTGCTGCTCCGCACTGCCGGAAAACGGCACGAAGCCGGTGCTCGGCTCCGACGCCGCCGGATAACCGCTCCACAGGCTTTGGCTGTTGCTGAAGCTGTAGCTCAGGATCGTGGGCGCCTGGCCCACGGGTGGATCCCACTGCGTACCGAACAGCAAGGCATTGATGTTGCCATCATCGCTTTGCGTGGTGTAGATCATGGGTGTACTCCGTGCGGAGCAACGCTGTCGCAGCGGGCTCTGGCCCCACTGCTGTGTCTGTCACCCCTGCTGCTGCATTCTAGGTTTTGTCAGGCCGCTTGGGGGCCGGTTTCAATGGGTATAAATGCCGAACTGCGCCAGGCTCAGCCCCGGATGGTTGTCCACCAGGGCAGCAAAGTAGCCTGGCTGGGTGTTGTCCTGGTCCTGGGCGCTGGCTGCACCGCCAAAGCTGCCATCCATATCGCCGCTGAGATAGCCCACCAGCCCCACATGCACCGGGCTCGACGCACTCAGGTCGGCATTGATGGCAGGCGCCGCCCCCGGAGCGAGGTTGGCCCGGCCCGGCACCGAGAGATCGGCCTCGTCGGCAAAGTGCCAGGCCGGCTCGGGTGCGGACAGCCCCACCACGTGGCGCAGCACCGCAATCGCGTCGTTCAGGCTGACTGTGCCGTTGTTGTCAAAGTCGGCGGCCAGCGCCTGGTAGGGCGACAGCGGTTTGCCGGTGCCGTTGACCTCCAGCCCCACGATCATGCGCATGATGGCGATGGCGTCCTGCAGGTTCACCGCAGCAGAGGTGGCCGTGCCCTCGCCGGAGGGTACGTCACGCACCACGGTCAGCGCCAGCAGGTTATCGGCAACCGCGGCAAAGCTGGCGCTGCCGGCGACGCCGGTGCTGGCTCTCTGGTCACCGCCCTCAATGCTGACACCGTCAAGCAAGGTGTGGGCCTTCCAGCTGAAGGCCAGAAAGTCCACGGCCTTGCCGCTCGCAGTGATCGCGCCATAGCAGATCTGGTTGCCTGCCAGCACGAAGTCCGCGGGCAATCGGGTGCCGTCGAGGTGGATTTCGATGTCAGCACCGGCCACGGAATCAGTGCCGATGAACAGCGCGCTGGCGCCATTGGCGCTGCTGAGCTGCACGCCACCAAGCCCCAGGTCGCTGCCGGTGCCGATGCTGATCTCGCCGCTGAAACTGCCACCGGTGATGCGCAGCAGGTCGCCCGAGGCGAAGTCGGAGATCTGGTCGATGCCGTTGCCCTGCGCGGCAAACAGGAACACGTCGTTGCCGGCGCCTCCAGACAGGCTGTCGTCGCCACCGCCACCGGTCAGCGTGTCTTGGCCGGCCGAGCCGATCAGGGTGTCGGCGCCGCTGCCGCCATCGAAGTTGTCATTGCCGGCGCCGCCATCGAGTGCGTTGTCCAGGTCATTGCCAAGCAGGCTGTCGTTGCCGCTGCCAGACTGGGCGTTTTCGATGCTCACACCGTCGCTGAGCCATACATTGCTGACCTGGGCCACATGCACGCCTACGGCATTGACGCTGTAGACCGGCGTGCCGATGCGCGAGCCATGACCGGCACCCAGGTCGATGCTGGCATTGAAGCTGCCGGTGTAGCGGATGGTGTCGTTGCCGCCTGCGTCCCACAGGGTTTCGTGGCGAGGCGTGTTGTCGTCGAAGTTGTAGCTGTCGTCGCCCACGTGGTAGCCCATGTTGGCGCCGTAAAGGCTCTGGATGGCGGCAACGTCCAGCAGCATCGGCGTGGTGGGCTCGTAACTGAAAGAAGTGTTGCTGTCGCCTGGCACGGCGGCGTAGCTCATCACGGTGTAGGAGCGCGAGTCCAGCGCCGTGGAAAGCACGGTGCTGATGCTGTCGGAGACCTCGAACGGGTGCTTGAGCCCCAGCGCATGGCCCAACTCATGCAGGATGGTCATGTTCTCGTAGCTGCCCAGGCTCCAGACCTGGCTGCCCGAGCTGCTGCGGACATTGAACCAGACGTCGCCGGAATATGCGTTCCTCGATGGAAGGTCCGCCACCCAGGCCTGTGCGCTGGCATAACTGCTCTGGTAGGTGTAGGCCATCCGGATGTCGCCCACCTGGCTCGCCGTTTCCTGCACCAGCACGATCCCCATGCTGATCAGGTTGGCCCATTTCTGTATGGCGGGCGTGACCAGGGAGCGGTCGGAGTCCGACAGCGGCTCGTAATACGGACTCCAGGGCTCATTGCCGCTGGCGCGCGGGCCATAGCCGGTTTCAGGGTCGGTGGACCAGATCGCATTGAAGCCCGGGTAGCTGTAGCTGATGCCCGCCGCCGCCCACTTACTGCCCCACAAAAGGGCATCCACGGTCTCGATACCGGTGGGCTTGACTTCGGCGACCGGGGTCCAGGTCGTGGGTGTGGGCATGGCTGCGCGGTCTCTATCGTCCGGCGTGACCGCCCGGTTCAGTTGGCATAGATGCCGAACTGCGCCAGGCTCAGGCCCGGATGGCTGCCCACCAGGGCGGCAAAGTAGCCCGGCTGGGTGATGTCCAGGTCCTGGGCGCTGGCTGTACCACCAAAGCTGCCGTCCACGTCACCGCTCAGGTAGCCCACCAGCCCCACATGCACCGGGCTGGAGGCGCTCAGGTCGGCGGTGATGGCTGGTGGCGCACCCGGGTTCAGCCCGGCCTTGCCGGGCACCGTCAGGTCCGCC
>JANMKM010000422.1:0-3019 GCA_031372035.1 Rhodoferax sp.
GCTTTCCCAAGCAGTTCAACATGAGCAAAGGTTATCGACTCACCGCTGCGACAGGTATCCACAAGGGTGATCGCGACTACCAGCAGGATCAGGTTGCCTTTCTGAACCATGGGCGCGTCAATGGCTGTGTGCTGGCTGTGGTGGCCGACGGCATGGGCGGTCGCAGTGGCGGCCGCAAAGCCTCGGACCAGGTCATGATGACGGCGCGCCAGCTTTTCGAACGCTATTCACCTGAGGCGGATGACGCGGCGGCAATGCTGATGCAACTGGTTCAGGAAGCGCACATCGTGATCAAGCTCACGGCCATTTCCGCCGAGGAAGAGCCCCACAGCACCATTGCCGCCTTTCTGATTAATCCTGGGGGTGACTGCCATTGGGCCCATGCGGGCGATTCCCGGGTCTACCACTTCCACGGCAACAAGTTCATCAAGCGCACCATGGACCACTCCTATGTGCAGGCGCTTGTGAACCGCGGCGAGTTGACAGAGGAGCAGGCCAATGTCCACCCCCAGTCCAACATCCTGATGGGCTGTCTGGGCACGGAAAGCGATCCGCCTGTGGACATCCACTTCATCCACAAATTGCGCGCTGGCGACGCACTGCTGGCTTGCAGCGACGGCGTGTGGCATTACTTCACCACCAGCGAAATCGGCTCCGTGATCTCGACCCTGTCAGCGCGCGAAGCTGTGGAATTCCTGATCGAAAAAGCCCGCTCGCGTGGCCATGGTGGTGGCGACAATCTGTCCCTGGTGGTGGTCAAACTGGAGCCTTTGGGCTCATAGTTTCAACCAAAGGTGGCGCCGGCACCGGCGCAGCCTTCTGTTCCAGTCGGTGTATCTGTTCTGCTGCCCGACGCCGTCGCTCGGCGTCATTGAGCAGATTTTCCTGGCGGCGCAGATCCGCCAGGGCCGCGCGCCGGCGTGCCCGCTCGGCAAGCAGGCAATCATTCACGGCAAACTTGGTGTAACAGTTGCGCTCCTGCACCGCAAATTCGGCGTCCAGCAGCTGGCGGCTACGCTCGATCCGGGCGCGCTCCGCCTGATCGGTGCTGTCACCGGCCACTGGTGCCGCCTGCGCCCATAGCAACAGCGGCATGGCCCACAGCAGCGGTAGCAGTGCCAGCCTCATGTCAGCCCGGTGTCCACCAGCCGCCGCTCGGACGCCAGAAAAGCGCTGGACTGCATTTCATTGAGACGCGAGACCGTGCGCGGAAACTCGTGCAGCAGTGGCCCCTCGGTATACAACTGTTCCGGCTGGACTTCGGCCGAGATGATCAACTTCACCCGCCGGTCATACAGTACATCGACCAACCAGGTGAACCTGCGGGCCTGCGCCGCCATGCGTACCGGCATCTGCGGCACGCCACTGAGCAGCACCGTGTGGAACTGCTCGGCAATTTCGAGGTAATCGTTCTGTGAGCGCGGACCACCGCACAGGGTGTTGAAGTCGAACCACACCACGCCCCCAGCCTTGCGCCGGGCGTGGATCTCCCGCGCCTCGATATGCAGCACCGGGTCCTCGTCGTGCGTCTCGGCAAGCTTCTCGAACGCCAGCCGCATTTCGGCATCTGCCTGCGGGCCCAGGGGAACGTGGTACAGCCTGAGCTGTTCCATCGCACGACGCCGGTAGTCAAAGCCGTTGTCCACCCGCAGCACCTCCAGCCGCTCGTTGAGCAAGGCGATGGCTGGCAGCACGCGGTCGCGGTGCAGGCCACCCGGATACAGGTCGTCGGGACGGAAATTTGACGTGGTCACAAAGCCGACACCGTTGTCAAACAGGCCGGTGAGCAAGCGGTGCAGGATCATGGCGTCAGTGATGTCGGCGACATGGAATTCATCGAAACAGATCAGACGGTAGCGCTTGGCGATACGCCGCGCGAGTTCGTCCAGCGGGTTCACGGTACCTTGCAGATCCGCCAATTCGCGGTGCACTTCGCGCATGAATTCGTGGAAATGCAGCCGTACCTTGCGCCGCAACGGCACTGCACCAAAGAAGCAATCCATCAGGAAGCTCTTGCCGCGCCCTACACCACCATACAGGTAGACGCCGCGCGGCACAGGCGGCCGGTTCAGCAGCTTCTTGAAAGCATTGGACCGTTGCTCACGGAAATAGCCCCATTCCGCCGAGCACCGTTCGAGGGCTGCCACCGCCTGCAATTGCGCCGGATCGCTGAGGTAGCCACGCAGCTGCAGCTCGCGCTCATATGCAAGCGCTACCGGCCCGTGCGCAGCAACAATGTCGTTCGGTTCAGCAGCCACAACCAGGCCCAATGCCTCCACGCGTTGCGGATCAGAAATTCAACGTGCGCTTGTCCACGGCCAATGCGGCTTCCTTGGTCGCCTCGCTCAGCGACGGGTGTGCATGGCAGATGCGTGCCAGGTCTTCGCTGCTGGCGCGGAACTCCATGGCGACGACGCATTCGGCGATCAACTCGCTGGCCATGGGACCCACAATGTGCACCCCAAGAATCTCATCGGTTGCGGCGTCGGCCAGCATTTTCACCATACCCGTGGTATCGCCCAGCGCCCGTGCCCTGCCGTTGGCCAGGAACGGGAACGTCCCCGCCTTGTAGGCCCGGCCCGCGGCCTTGAGTTGCTGTTCAGTCTGACCAACCCAAGCAATCTCGGGACTGGTGTATATCACCCAAGGGATGGTGTTGAAGTTCACGTGTCCATGTTGACCTGCAATCCGCTCGGCCACGGCCACCCCCTCCTCCTCGGCCTTGTGCGCCAGCATCGGTCCCCGGACCACGTCACCAACGGCCCAGACATTGGGCAGGTTGGTCTTGCAATTGCCATCAACAACGATGGCTCCGCGCTCGTCGAGCTTCAGCCCCACGGATTCAGCGTTCAGACCGGCGGTGTTGGGCACCCGACCGATGGAAACAATCAACCTGTCGACCAGCAGTTTCTGAGGCTCACCTTTGGCATTGGTCCAGGCCACTGCCACACCCTTGTCGGCAACCTCGACTTCGCCAACCTTGACGCCCAGTTCAATCTTCAGTCCTTGCTTGGTGAAG
>JANMKM010000505.1:0-2240 GCA_031372035.1 Rhodoferax sp.
TTGAGCAGTTCAGCGACCGAGGTGTCCATGACATCGGTAAACGGCTTGGGATACACGCCCATGTACAGCACAGCGATGGCCAGCAGTGCCAGCATCAGGAATTCACGGCTGTTGATGTCGGTCAGACCCTTGACATCGTCATTGGCCGGGGCGCCCAGGTAAACCCGCTTGAACATCCACAACGTGTAGGCCGCGCCAAAGACCAGTGCGCTGGCAGCCGCAAAGCCGAGCCAGAAATTGGCCTTGACCGCTCCCAGGATCACCATCCATTCGCCAACAAAACCGGCAGTCGCCGGCAGGCCGCAATTGGCCATGGCGAACAACAGCGCAAAGGCGGTGAACTTCGGCATGGTGTTGACCACGCCGCCGTAGCTTGCGATTTCGCGCGAGTGCACCCGGTCATACAACACGCCGATGCACAGGAACATGGCGCCCGAGACGAAGCCATGGGCAATCATCTGCACGATGCCGCCAGCCACGCCCAGATCATTGAAGATGAAAAAACCCAGCGTGACGAAACCCATGTGGGCCACGGACGAGTAGGCAACCAGCTTCTTCATGTCTTGCTGCACCATGGCCACCAGGCCGACGTAAACCACGGCAATCAGCGACAGCGCGATCATCAGCCAGGCCCACTCATGTGCCGCGTCAGGCGCGATGGGCATGGAGAAGCGCAGGAAACCGTAGGCGCCGAGTTTGAGCATGATCGCTGCCAGCACCGCCGAGCCACCGGTCGGTGCCTCGACGTGGACGTCCGGCAACCAGGTGTGGACTGGCCACATCGGCACCTTGACGGCGAAGGCCGCAAACAGGGCAAAGAACACCAGCGTCTGCGTGGTGCCGCCCAGCGGCAGCTTGTGCCAGGTAGCGATGTCGAAACTGCCCCCGGACTTGGTGTACAGGAAGATGAAGGCGATCAGCAGCAGCAGCGAACCCAGCAAGGTGTAGAGGAAGAACTTGAAGGCCGCGTAGATCTTGTTCGGGCCGCCCCAGATACCGATGATCAGGTACATCGGAATCAGCGTGGCCTCGAAGAACACATAGAACAGCAGGCCGTCCAGGGCGCAGAACACGCCGATCATCAGACCGCTGAGGATCAGGAACGCGCCCATGTACTGGTTCACGCGCCGGGTGATGACCTCCCAGGCGGAAATCACCACCACCAGGTTGATGAAGGCAGTGAGAAGCACAAACCAGAACGAGATGCCGTCCAGGCCCAGGTGGTAATGGACATTGAAGCGCTCTATCCAGGGCGCCTTTTCGACAAATTGCATGGCCGCCGTGCCGAGCTTGAAGCCGCTGTACAGGGGCAAGGTCACCAGGAAACTGACCACGGCACCCACCAGCGCCAGCCAGCGCACGCTGTGCGCCTGTTCATCCCGTCCCAAGGCCAGCAACACGACGCCGAATGCGATCGGCGTCCAGATAGCCAGGCTCAACAATCCCATATTCTTCTTCTCCCTATTTGCGCAGCCATTCGGCCAGCGACGGCCAGGTGACGAAGTACGTCATGAGCACAAAGATGCCCAGAATCATGGCCAGCGCATAGTGGTACAGGAACCCGGTCTGTACCCAGCGCACCACCCCGGAAAACCATCCCACCAGCTTCCACGAGCCGTTGACCAGGGCACCGTCGATCAAACCCTGGTCCCCGCCCTTCCACAGGCCCGTGCCCAAAGTGCGCGCGCCACGCGCCAGCACATGCTCATTGAACCAGTCCATGTAGTACTTGTTCTCCAGCAGCGTGTAGATCGGGCTGACACGCGCCTTGATGGCAGTCGGCAATGCCGGATTGACCAGGTACATGTACCAGGCCAGCACCACCCCTGCCAACGCCAGCCAGAACGGCAGGCTGGTCAGGCCATGCAGCGCCATCTGCACCGGGCCATGGAAGGCTTTGGCCAGCTCTTCCATCGCGCCGTGGCGCTCTGCATCCACAAAGACAGCACCCTTGAGCAAATCCCCAAAGAGCATTGGCCCGATGGTCATGAAGCCGATCACCACCGACGGTATCGCCAGCAGGATCAGCGGTGCGGTGACCACCCAGGGCGATTCGTGCGGGGCATGCGCGCCGCCATGGTGATCGCCGTGGTGTGCATCGCCGGCATCGTGATGCTCGTCATGGTGCGCGTCCGGGTTCTGGTCAAAGCGCTCCTTGCCATGGAACACCAGAAAGTACATGCGGAAGGAGTAGAACGCCGTCACAAAGACACCAGCCAGGACGGCAAATTTGGCAAAAC
>JANMKM010000512.1:0-6608 GCA_031372035.1 Rhodoferax sp.
ATCAACTTCTTCCCGGAAGAACGGCGCAACCAGCTGCTGATGGACCTGTCAGCCAACCTGCGTGCCATCGTCTCGCAGCGACTGGTGCGAACCGAGGACGGCAAGGGCCGCCGCGCAGCTATCGAGATCCTGCTGAACACGCCCACCGTGGCCGAGCGCATCTTCAAGGGCGCGTTTGGCGACCTCAAGGCCATCATGGAGAAGTCGCGCGAGCTGGGCATGCGCACCTTCGACTGGGCCCTGTTCGAACTCTACAACGACGGCCACATCGGCTACGAAGAGGCGCTGCGCAATGCCGATTCGGCCAACGAGCTGCGTCTGAACATGAAGCTCAAGAGCGCCCGCGGCGAGCCCGAGACCGCCGGTGGCCTGTCGCTCTCCCTGCACGAGGAGCCGAGCGAGGCCGATGTACAGGCCAAGCGCGAGGCCGAGCTGGCAGCGCAACAGAAGCGCAGGCGCGAGCTGGAAGACCAGCAACTGGAGAAGCTGCGCCAGGAAAAGCTGGCGCAGTCAAATTCTTGATCAGTTGAGGACATAGCAAAAATGCTGCGCATTTCTTGGTCTGACCCGCAAGAACACCCTTGATCAGTTGGGGTCAGAGCAAAAATGCTGCGCATTTCTTGGTCTGACCCGCAAAGTCTCAGGAGTATCAGGACTGCTTCTGTATCAACGCACCCTTGAACACCACCGGGCCAGTGGGTCCACCGGCGCCGGGAACGCCACCCTTGGGCTCCAGGCTGATGGCCAGGGTGGGCACTTCGCGCACATCGCCTTCCGCCGCTGTAAGGCGCAGCAGCTTGTCGGTCCCGAGCACGCCCAGTGAACGCGGGCCACCGCTGGGTGGAAGCGCCCAGAGCTGCAGCGAGCGATCCGCCGCCTCCTGAAAATTCCCAACGCGCTGCAGCGTGAGCGTGCGTTGCCGCGGGTCAAAGGTGACCAGCATCGAGGCCTTGGATTGTTCGTCGGACAACACGGCCACATAGGCCACCTGCGGCGTGCTCTGCAGCTTGGCCTGCAGGTCCTGCAGGTCCACACCGGCGCGCTGCTGGATGTTCACAGCCGAGACCACGGCCAACACGGTTGCCAGGGCACCGGCGGCGCTCAGCGTGCGCCAGAAGGCCAGCGCCCGTAACCAGCGCGGGCTCTCGGCGGCCGCCGATCCAGCGCGGGCGGCTTCCATGCGCTGCTGATCAGCTTCGGCTTGCATCAGGTTGTCGATCCGGGTCCAGACGGCGGCGCTGGGCGGTTGCGCCGGCTGCAGCTCGGTCATGCTCAACAGGCGCGACTGCCACAGCAATGCGGCCGCGCGCACGGGGGGTTGCTCGCGGGCCATGGTCTCAAAGCGGCGGCGCGCGCCAGCGCGCAGGCTTCCGAGGGCGTAGCCGGCAGCAATGCGATCCAAGAGTTCGGGATGGGCAGACAGGTTCATGCCATCGGCCTCAGGCAAAACGCGCCATGCAGGTGCGCAACTGGTCCAAGCCGCGACGGATCCATGACTTCACCGTACCAAGCGGCAGCTTGAGCTGCTCCGCCAGCTCTGAGTGGCTGAGGTCGCGAATGTAAGCCAAGCTCACCACCTCGCGCTGTTTGCTCTCCAGCCGGCTCAAACACTGGTGCAAGGCCCAGGCTTGCTGGCTGGCCTGGGTGGCATCCATGGGGTTGACCGCATCACCCTCCAGCGTTTCAGCCATGACCTCGTCGAACTCCTGCGTCAGGTTAGCGCGATCGGCCTTGTTGCGCCGTAACAGATCCAGCCCACGGCTGCGTACCACCAGGCCCAGCCAGGCCAGCGGCGGGCTGAGCGAGGCGCGGTAGTTCGCGGCCGAGCGCCAGATGTAGAGGAACGACTCCTGCAACACGTCTTCGGCCCAGTCTCGGTTGCCAACCACACGGATTGCCAGCCCGAACAGTTTGGACGATGTGTGGTCGTACAGTGTCTTCAATGCCAGGGCATCGGCGGCAGCGACGCGGTCCAGCAAGGCGACAAGGTCGGCGTCGGAAATTTCAGAATTCATGGCCGGATTGTCTGTCAAATGCGTGGCACTGTTGTGCCCGCCATCGGCCGCGCCTCGCCGCGACCCGGCCCAGTGGCCGGCCAGAAAAGGTATGGGAAGCATGGGAGCAATGCGCATACAACCAGTACGGCCCATAGCCAGCACTGGATGCATGGCACTGCAGATACGTCCGCAACGCGTCCACCTTGGCAGTCTGTATGCCACCGCACACAGCGCCAGCTTTCAGAAATTTTTTGATGCAAACCCGCATAGCTTGAATCCACGCGCCAAGGCAGCGCGTATTGAGGGAGCAGACCCCCCCAAACCAACCTGCACAAGGAGCAAACCCATGCAATTCAAACTTGGCACTGTCGCCAAAACCTGTCTACTGATGCTTGCCGCCGGCAGCGCCCTGGCCTCCAGCCACCGCGAGGCACCTTTCATCACCACCAGCCCCAAAGTGGATGGCACTGACTTCTACATGTTCCGTAGCTACGAAGGCGTGGCCGCCAATGGCAGCGGCGGCCGCAGTGACTACGTCACCATGCTGGCCAACTACCAGCCGCTGCAGTCACCGTATGGCGGGCCTAACTACTTCTCGCTCGACCCGAACGCGCTGTACGAAATCCATCTCGACAACAACGGCGACGCCAAGGAAGACATCACCTTCCAGTTCCGCTTCACCAACAAGCTCAACAACGTGCCGTTGACCATTGGCAGCGCCAGCGTTGCCATCCCGCTGATCCAGGCCGGCACTGTGAGCAAGCTGACAGACCCGAACCTGAACCTGAACGAGACCTTCACCGTCAACGTGGTGCGCGGCGACCGGCGCAAAGGCTCGGTCTCTGCCGTCACCAAGGCCGACGGCACGACCAAGGTGTTCGAGAAGCCGGTGGACTACATCGGCGCCAAGACCCTGGGCGACGCCACCGCCTACGAAACCTATGCCCAGAAGCATGTACATGCGATCAAGGTGCCGGGCTGCCCCGCAGGCAAGGACACGGGCTTCGTTTTCGTCGGCCAGCGCCAGGAGGGCTTTGCGGTGAACCTGGGCACCGTGTTTGACCTGGTCAATGCGCCCACCGCCTTTCTGCTGGACCCGGCAAACAAGGACGCCGCCGGCATGGGCGGCAAGCATGTGATCCAGAAGTCCAACGTCACCACCATCGCACTGGAAGTGCACAAGGACTGTCTGGTTGCCGGCACCGACCCGGTGATCGGTGGTTGGACCACTGCCAGCATGCGCCAGGCGCGGCTGCTCAATGGCAAACCGGGTTCCGGCCACCAGGCCAGCGAGAAAGTGGGCGGCGCCTGGGTACAGGTGTCACGCCTGGGCAACCCGCTGGTGAACGAACTGGTGATCGGCCTGCCCGACAAGGACAAGTTCAACAGCTCCAAGCCGCAGGATGACACCCAGTTCCTGACCTACGTCACGAACCCGACACTGCCGGCACTGCTGGGCCTGGTACTGGCCGGCAATACCACCGCCGTGGCGCCCACCAACCTGCCGCGTACCGACCTGGCCACCGTGTTCCTGACCGGCATCACCGGCGTGAACAAGCCGACCACTGCCACGCCGTCCGAGGTGCTGCGCCTGAACACCGCGATTGCGCCGGTGCCCTTTGCCACCCAGAACCGACTCGGCGTGGCCGGGGAAGTGTTGCGCGTAGGTGGCACCGCCAACCTTTCGCAGGCGGTGGATCTGGCCGGCTTCCCGAACGGCCGCCGGCCCAAGGACGACGTGGTGGACATCGCCCTGGTAGCCATGCTTGGCGGCCTGTGCGTGATCAACGGCGACAACAATTCGCTGGCGCTGAACGGCGTGCCTGGTGTGCCCTCGCTGACCTCGGCCTGCAAGGCTTCCAGCGTGCCGCTGGGTGCCGACTCGGCCAAGATCCACGATGCGGTGGACCAGGCCACGGTACCGTTCCTGACGCGCTTTCCGTACCTGAACACGCCAAACTCCGGCTCTGCCACGTATTGATCCACAGCCAAGAGGAAACACCATGAAAAACACACACTACGCGGCCTCGGCCCTGCTGGGTACGGCGCTGTTGCTCACGGCCTGCGGGGGCAGCGACGGCACCCCACCAATTGCCTACGTCAACGGCAGCGACATACCGGTCTCTGTGACCGAAAGCCCGGCCAACACCCTGGCCTTTGCAGTCAACCTGCAGGCCATGGTCAACGACACTGGCGAGCCGCTGCTGCTGGGCGATGCGGTGCTGGCCACCGACGATACTGCGGAGCCGGCGGCCGTCTGAAACCGTTCACGCGCCGGCATCGCTTGCCGGCGCACCTGATTTGACGGCGCCTGCGGGCGCCGTCTTCCTATGCAACACGAATTTGTCATGGCTTGCTTGTGTTTCCGTTGTACCGTGCTGCTGCTCCTGGGCTTGCTCGCAAGTGCCAGCGTGTGGGCCGTCGAGACCATCGCCCCTGGCCCCGACAGTGCAGTCGTGGAGGTGCTGCCGGCCATCACCCGCGTGCGCATGGCTACTGCGAGCGCAGCGCCAGTTGACGCTGCGCACACCGCCGAACTGGCGCAGCAAGCCATCGGTGTGGCGCGGCAGACTGGCGACACCCGTTACTGGGGCCGGGCCCAGGCCGTCCTGGCGCCTTGGTGGGACCAGCCGCAAGCGCCTACTGCCATGGCAATCCTGCAGGCCACGGTACAGCAGGGCCGGCACGAATTTGCCGCGGCACGCGCCGTGCTGCAACGCACGCTGCAACGCGACCCGGCTTCTGCCCAGGCCTGGCTGACGCTGGCAGCACTGGACCGGCTGGCCGGCAATTACTCTGCAGCCGAGCGTGCTTGCGCCGGTGTGCAGCGGGCTGGTGCTGCCCTCTACGCCCAGGCCTGCCGGCTGGAGACCCGGTCACTGCTGGGCGAGCATGCGCAAGCACGCGAGGGCTACAAGGCATTGCTGACCCAGGCTGGCAATGCGGGGCAGAGCAGCTGGCTCTGGTCCCTGCTGGCGGAGAGTGAAGAACGCGCCGGTCAGGATGCAGCAGCCCTGCAGGCCTACCAGCGCAGCCTGGCTCTGGAGAGCGACCTGTACACCCGCATTGCCGGCAGCGATCTGCTGCTGCGCATGGGCCAAAGCGCCGCGGCGCTGAAACTGCTGGACCAGGCGCCCAGCACCGATGCGGTGTTGCTGCGCCAGGCCGCCGCCCTGCGGCATCTGGGCGACGGGCGCTGGAAGGCGCTGCAGACCAGCCTGCATGAGCGTGAAGCGGCGCTACGCCAGCGCGGCGACGACCCGCAGTTGCATGCACGCGAACTTGCGCTCACCGCCTTGTGGCTGGACGACGCGCCTGCACGCGCCCTGGAGCTGGCGCAGCGCAACCTGCAGTTGCAGCGTGAACCGCTGGATTGGTGGTTGGCGTTGCAGGCGGCGCAGCAGGCCGGCAACAGCGCCGTGCTGCAGCAGTTGCAGGGGCAGATCAAGAACTCGGGCCTGGTGGATATGCGCCTGCAGGACGGCGCCAAGGCGCCCAAGGGTCCGGCACGATGAGAGCCTGGCGCTTGCCCCGTTTCCTGGCCTGTGCACGGGCGCTGCTGTGCGCACTGGCCGGCCTGTGCCTGTACACGCCTGCCGCCCTGGCGCACAAGGGCAGCGACGCCTATCTGGCGGTGAGCGACGCCCCGAGCCCACAAGCCACGCCGGGCGCACTGCGGCTGAACCTGGCCCTGGCGATCAAGGACCTGGACCTGTTGCTGCCGCTGGATGCCAATGCGGACGGCAAGGTGACCTGGGGCGAAGTTCGCGCCGCCACACCCGCGGTGTTGGAACTGCTGCAGAGCACCACGTCATTGGGGCCAAGCTGCCCACTGCAATGGAGTCTGGAAGGCCTGGAGCGGCGCAGCGACGGCGCCTACATGCGCCTGGTGGCGCTGGCCGCTTGCCCCGCCGATATTGCGCTGGGCTTTCGCTACACCCTGTTCCGCGAGCAGGACGCCACCCACCGGCTGATCGTCACCGGCCGCGTCGCCGGCCGGGACCTGCTGAGCACCATCTCGCCGCAGCAGGCGGCTGCGGTACTGCTGCGCGGCGCCGGACATGCAGCCGGCGCCAAACCGGAAGCACCACGCGGACCCTGGATGACGCTTCTGGACTATCTGTCGCTGGGCATGCATCACCTGTGGGAAGGCTACGACCACATGGCCTTTCTGCTGGCCCTGGTACTGCCGCTGAGGTTGCGTTTTGGTGGCCGCCCGGTGCCGGCCACGAACCGTGCTTCGGCATCTGGCGCCAGGTGCGCAAACACTCCCGCCATGGACGCTGTGCCGCCGGCTTTCACGGCCGGCAACCGCAACCCCTGGTGGGAGCTGCTGCGCACCATTACCGCCTTCACCATCGGCCATTCCATCACCCTGATGCTGGCCACCTTCGGCTGGACCCAGGCCTCGCCGGTCTGGGTGGAACCGGTCATCGCCGCCTCCATCGGCTTCACCGCCTGGCTCAACATCCGCCCCGTCCGGCGGCTGCGCGTCGAATGGCTGGCGCTGGGCTTTGGCATGGTGCACGGCTTCGGCTTCGCCGGCCTGCTGCAGGAAGCCGCGGCCCCCACGGGCCTGCTGCCTTGGGCTCTGGCCGGCTTCAACCTCGG
>JANMKM010000515.1:0-6625 GCA_031372035.1 Rhodoferax sp.
GTGGACCACATGGGCCGCCCCGATGTCAGCAAGCCGCTGGACGGGCCCGAGTTCGAACTTTTCGTGCGCTTGATGCGGGAGCACAGCAACATCTGGAGCAAGGTCAGCTGCCCCGAGCGCCTCTCCTTGTCCGGACCGAAAGCCTTGCAGGGTGAGCAACAGGCCTATCGCGATGTGGTGCCTTTTGCCCGGCGCATCGTCGAAACCTTTCCCGACCGGGTGCTGTGGGGCACGGACTGGCCGCACCCGAACCTGAAAGACCACATGCCTGACGACGGAGCGCTGGTCGATTTCATCCCGCAGATTGCCACCACGGCTGCACTGCAGCGCAAGCTGCTGGTGGACAACCCGATGCGGCTGTACTGGCCGGACGAAAGCTGAGGTACGCACATGCCACTTGAAAAGCCATACCTCGATGTGCCCGGCACGACGATCTTCGATGCGGAGCAGTCGCGCAGGGGCTATCACCTGAACCAGTTCTGCATGTCGTTGATGAAGGCCGAGAACCGCGCGCGCTTCAAGGCTGACCAGTGCGCCTATCTGGACGAATGGCCGATGACCGAGGCCCAAAAGCAGGCGGTACTGGACGTGGACCTGAACCGCGCCATTGCCCTGGGCGGCAACATCTATTTCCTGGCCAAGCTCGGCGCCACGCATGGCCGCAGCTTCCAGCAGATGGCTGGCAGCATGACCGGCATGACCGAAGACGAATACCGCAACATGATGATCGCCGGCGGCCGCTCGGTCGAAGGCAACCGCGTGGTGGGCGAGGACGGCGATGCCCAGGCCCAGCACCAGCCGCAAGGCCATGCGGCGCAGACAAGGAGTGCCTGAGATGGCCCGCATCACCGCCAGTGTCTACACCTCGCATGTACCGGCCATCGGCGCCGCCATCGATCTGGGCAAGACCCATGAGCCCTACTGGCAGCCGCTGTTCGCCGGCTACGAGCCTTCCCAGCAGTGGCTGCGGGAGAACACACCCGACGTCATCTTCTTGGTGTTCAACGACCATGCCACGGCCTTCAGCCTGGAGATGATTCCCACCTTCGCCATTGGCACGGCCGCTTCCTACCAGCCGGCCGACGAAGGCTGGGGCCCGCGGCCGGTCCCGGTAGTGCAGGGGCACCCGGAACTTGCCAGCCATATTGCGCAGGCGGTGATCCAGGACGACTTTGACCTGACCATCGTCAACCGGATGGACGTGGACCATGGCCTGACCGTGCCACTGTCCCTGATGTGCGGCCAGCCCCAGGCCTGGCCGTGTCCGGTGATTCCATTTGCCGTGAACGTGGTGCAGTACCCGGTGCCGTCGGGCCGGCGCTGCCTGAGCCTGGGCCAGGCCATCGCCAGGGCGGTGCAGTCCTTCGACCAGGACCTGAGGGTGCAGATCTGGGGCACAGGCGGCATGAGCCACCAGTTGCAGGGCCCGCGCGCCGGCCTGATCAACAAGGACTTTGATGCGGCCTTCATGAACACCATGATTGCCGATCCGCAGGCCCAGGCCGCCATGCCGCATATCAACTACGTCCGCGAAGCGGGCTCCGAGGGTATCGAGCTGGTGATGTGGCTGATCGCCCGCGGCGCCATGGCGGATCTGGCAGGTGGCGCGGCACCGCGCGAGGTGCGGCGCTTCTACCATGTGCCGGCGTCGAACACGGCGGTGGGCCATCTGATTTTGGAGAACTCCTGACATGAAGACCATCAAGGTGGCGCTGGCTGGCGCTGGCGCATTCGGCATCAAGCACATCGAGGGCATCCGCAACATCGACGCTGTGGAGGTGGTGTCGGTGATCGGGCGCGAGCTCGACAAGACGCGCGAAGTGGCGGCCAAATTCGGCATCGCTCATGTCACGACCGAACTGGCCGACAGCCTGGCGCTGCCGGAAGTGGACGCGGTGATCCTGTGTACGCCGACGCAGATGCATGCGGCCCAGGCGCTTGCCTGTCTGCGTGCCGGCAAGCATGTCCAGGTGGAGATTCCACTGGCCGACAGCCTGGCCGATGCCCAAAGTGTGGTGGCGTTGCAGCAGCAGACTGGTCTGGTGGCGATGTGCGGCCACACCCGGCGCTTCAATCCCAGCCACCAGTACGTGCACAAGAAGATCGCCGCTGGACAGTTCAACATCCACCAGATGGATGTGCAGACCTATTTCTTCCGCCGCACCAACATGAACGCGCTGGGTCAACCCCGCTCCTGGACCGACCACCTGCTGTGGCACCACGCAGCCCACACCGTGGACCTGTTTGCTTACCAGTGCGGCAGCCCGATCATCAAGGCCAACGCCGTGCAGGGGCCGATCCACCCGCACCTGGGCATTGCCATGGACATGAGCATCCAGCTGCAAGCGGCCAATGGCGCTATCTGCACGCTCAGTCTGTCGTTCAACAACGAAGGCCCGCTGGGTACCTTCTTCCGCTATATCGGCGACACTGCCACCTACATCGCACGCTACGACGATCTGTTCAACGGCAAGGAAGAGAAGATCGACGTCAGCCAAGTGGACGTCTCCATGAACGGCATTGAACTTCAGGACCGCGAGTTCTTCGCCGCCATTCAAGCCGGCCGGGAGCCCAATGCCAGTGTCGCCCAGGTGCTGCCTTGTTACGAGGTGTTGCATCGTTTGGAGCAGCAACTGGCGGTCTGAGGGCCAACCAAACCCCGATTGACCCAGCGCTGGGCTTGGCAGCGCCCGCCTCTAGGCGGGCGCGTGCACATACTGGCAGCTGGCAGCAACTGTTGCCGGTGCTTACGCATGCATTGTGTGTTGTCACACAGACAGACACCGTTTGAAGTTAGGCTTGGGGCTCTCGACGTGCAGGCCCTTTGGCGCATGTCACCTCCGCAGCCACCACACTGGCCGCCGTGCTTCCCTGCAGCAGACCCCCCCCGATGACCGACCACGATCGCCGCGCCTTTCTCAAGTCTACCGCTTTGGCATCCACCTCACTGCTGCTTGCCGGCTGTGGCGGTAGCGATTCCCTGGCCGAAACCTTGGCAGTACCAGAGGCGGTTGCCGCGCTGGAGCCACCTGAGGCGGTGATGGCCGCTGCGGCCACAACGTCTGGCCTGCTGGATGTGTCCCGCGGCCTGATGCAGTTCACCCTGGTCAGCAGCATCACTTCCACACGGGCCGCAGCGTTTTGTCTGGGTTACGCCTTCCGGCGTGGTGAGGTGCCGGCGGGCATGACCGTAGCGTCGTCCCTGTCCACCATGCAGGTCGTGCCTCTGAACCGCTGGAACGATGGCTCGTTGAAGTTCGCTTCCATCGCTGGCCGCGTCGGTCTGGGTGCCAACCGGCCGCTGGTCGTCAGCCTGGCACCGGTTGCGGTGGGTCTGGTTCCGAAGCCGGCCCTGACCTTGGCGGACCTCAAGAGCAGCGGTGTCTCCGCCACCACGGATTGCGGCAGCTTCGGTGCGGTGTCCTGGTCCGGAACCGATTGGGACAGCCCGTTCCAGACCTGGATCTCGGGGCCGGAGATGTCTTCATGGATCTACCGCAAACCCGTGGGTACCGACAAGCACCTGGTGGCCTGGCTGGAAGTGCGGCTGTTTGCCGGCAATCAGGTCGAGGTCTTGCCGTGGATCGAGAACGGATATATCCGCGTCGCCGGTCCGGTCAACAAGAACGCCACGTACAGCTTCACGCTGGGGGGCACGCAGCGCTTCAGCGCCGCCATTGACCTCAAGCACCACCAGCGCACGCCGCTGATCAGCGGCACGGCACTGTCGTACTGGTTGGGCGCCGATCCGCAGGTGACACCGCGTCATGACGTCGTCTATCTGCAATCGACTGAATTGGTTCCGACCTACTTTGCCAAGGTCGATGCGGCGGCGGGGCCGGTGACCCAGCTGGCGGCCAGCTACGTGCCGCTGCAGCAAGGCAACTTCAACTACGACGGCGACAACATGCCCGGCAGCGGCTACCAGGAGCCGATCGGCCTGCTGCCGCAGCACGATGTGCTGTACCTCACAGCCAACGTCGGCCAGGCGTGGGGTGCGGTCATGCGGAACGGTTTCAGTGCGGGGCGCTACGCCATCCACTACCGCGACGAAAACACCCACCGGCCGCTGCGCATTTCCCAGTACCCCAGCCTGGTCATCCGGGGCGGTAGCAGCTTTCGCGACAACGGCAGTTCCACCACCGGCAGCTACACGCCGGCGGTCTCCGGCAACCTGCCGCCGGGGTGGGACGTTGCGCACAGCCCGTCCGTGGGCTTCATGGCCTACCTGTTGAGCGCGCGCTGGTATTTCATGGAAGAGGTGCAGTTCGCGGCAACTGCCAACTATTTGGGAAACAGCAATGTCCTACAGATGCGGGCCGGATCCAAGGGCCTGGTGCAGACGGCCGTACAGGCCTGGCAAACCCGCAGTTGCGCCTGGAACTGGCGTACGCTCGTGCAGGCGTTGTGCGCCACACCCGACGACGACCTGGAATTGCGCAGCGAATTCGTCACCTGCGTCAAGCACAACATCGACGACTTCCATGGGCGCTATGTGGCCCAACCGAACAATCCCTACGGTTGGATCAAGCCGGGCGAGAGCTCCTACAACAACACGCTGCGCTTGGGTGCGCCGTGGCAACAGGATTTCGTCACTGCAGCCTTTGGCTACTCGGTGGCGCTGGATCTGCCGTTGCCGGTTGACTACGCCACGAAGCTGGCGGCATTTTTTCAGTGGAAGGCCAGAAGCATCGTGTCGCGGCTGGGGCCGGCCAGCGGCTTCTGGTACATCAATGCCGATCCCTACAACATGGTGATCTCGCCCGTCGACTGGCCTGACTATGAAGGCGGTACCGGCCCCTGGTATCCAACAGACGCGGCGGTCTATGCCGCCACCTATGCCAAGAAACCGGCTTGGCTGGGTAGCACTGAAGGCCTGCTGGCTGGAGAGATCATGCCGGGTGAGCGCTCGTTTTGGGGCAATCTGATGCCGGCCATCGCCTATGCGGTCCGCTTCGGTGTGCCGGGCGCCGTAGCGGGCTACCAGCGCCTGATATCTGCCAGCAACTGGCCTGCCATGCGCGACAACTTCAATGTCAACCCGGTCTGGAGCGTGGCGCCGGGCGCCGCACAACCTGCATGGCTGCTCGGCAGGTCCGTGAACCAGTGGTGCGAGATTCCGGGCACGGCGGGCGCTGGTGGCGCAGCCATTGACGCCTACAGTGGTTTCGCATGGAACGATAGCGCCAGTGAGATCATCATCGCAGCCGCGGGTGGCCACAACGACTCGGCCGACAACCGGGTGGTTTCGATTGCGCTGGTCACCGATGCGCCGGCGTGGCGCGTGCGTATGGCCAGCAGCAACTCCGTTTTGCGTGATGTTGCCTATTACCTTGACGGCAAACCGGCATCCCGGCACCTTTACAGCACCAGCCACTTCGTGCCCCAGGTCAACAGGGTGATGCTGTTCGGCGTGCGCTTTTCCTATGGCAGCGCCTTTACCTTCAACAAGGTGGACGGCTTCAACCTCGACACCAATACCTGGGACCCACCAGGTACCTGGGCTGACATGCCGGTTGGCCAGTACGGCGCGGCCATGGTGCGCAGCACTGGCGAGGTCTGGTCCAGTGGCTTGCAGGTGTGGTCGCCCAAGACCAAACTCTGGCGCAACCCGCTCACACAGCGCAGCAGCGACTCGGTGCGCTGGCCGATGGCCCACGACTCCCTGCGCAACCAGATGTTCACCCTGCAGTGGGCCGATGGCGAAGGCTATAGCACACCAGGAATCTTTGCCACACGGATTCCACTGTCCGGTAGCGTGCAGAAGTCGGTCACGTTCCGGCCCAGTGCGGCTCTGGAACGCTTCCGTGCTGACGCGCCCACCTACGCGGCGATGGACTACGACCCCGAGAACGATCGCTTCCTGTTCTATTGCGGCCAGGGCAGTGGCGCCGGCCGCATCTACATCATCAAGCCGGCTGACGGCGATATCTGGGACATGTCGGAACTGGTGCTGGCGGCTGGCTCTGTGCTGCCCCGTACGACCAGTGGCAATGGTGTGCACAATCGCTTCCGCTATGTCTCGGCGCTCAAGGGCTTTGTGCTATTGGCGACGGCCGGCGCCAATCTGTACTTCATCCGGACAGCCTGACTTTCTCTCGCGTCTCGCCGCTAGAACCGGTCGCGAGGCTCATAGATAAAGCACGAAACGCTATTGGATTTGTAGCGATGCGCTAGCTGTCGCGGTGCCGCTGCGAGCGCTGGCGCAGGCGCTTAACCCTGTTCCCAGCGGTCGCCCATGCCCATTCCAGCGGGAGCGCGCAGCCGTTGCCAGGCCGCGCTGTCGTCTGTCAGCGTGGCCCGCCACCAGTCGCTGGTGATCGCCGCCACCAGGGCGTGATGGGCGCCTTGCAGATCACGGGTGCGCTGCACCCGATCGATGATCTCCACGGCGCGGCCGGTCTGGCCCCCAAATGTCATGTGGTCTGCGTCCTGCAGCACCAGATGTGCCTTGGCCCCGGCAGGCAGGGCGGCGAACACGGACATGCGTTGGGCTGGCGTGTTGCCGTTGCCCACCACGTCGGCGTCACGGGAGCCGGTGACGGACAACAGTGGGCGGGTGATGCGGGCAAACGCCGTGCGAGCGTCACCCATGATCGGCAGCGACGGCGAGAACGCGATGAAC
>JANMKM010000530.1:0-1783 GCA_031372035.1 Rhodoferax sp.
AGGTGGGCGAAGGATTCGCGGCGGGCGTTGCCGGTGACCGGCATCTTCATGAGCCGGGCGTTCATCGTGTCCTGGATGTAGCCTTTCAGGATGCCGTCCTCGATCAGCGTCGTGCACTGGGTCGGGTTGCCCTCGTCATCCACATTGAGTGAGCCGCGGCGCTCGGCCAGCGTGCCGTCATCGAGTACGGTGACGCCCTTGGCCGCCACGCGCTGGCCGATACGGCCGGAAAAGGCGCTGGAGCCCTTGCGGTTGAAGTCACCTTCCAGCCCATGCCCGATGGCTTCGTGCAGCAGGATGCCGGGCCAACCCGGCCCGAGCACCACTGTCATCTCGCCAGCCGGTGCCGGTCGCGCTTCCAGATTGGTCAGCGCCGCGTTCACAGCTTCGCGCACATACTGGGTGATCCGGGCCTCGTCAAAGAATTCCAGGCCAGTGCGCCCGCCACCACCAGCGGAGCCCATCTCGCGTCGTCCCTTGTGCTCTGCGATCACGGTCACGCTCAGGCGCACCAACGGCCGCACATCGGCGGCCAGGGTGCCATCAGCGCGCGCCACCAGCACCACGTCGTATTCACTGGCCAGGCCAGCCATCACCTGCGCTACGCGCGGGTCCATGGCCCGCGCCATGCGCTCCGCCCGCTCCAGCAGAGCCACCTTGGCAGCGCTGTCCAGCGACCCGATAGGGTCCTGCCCAGCATACAGGGAACGTCCACGTGCTATCTTTTGAGTAGCTGTCCGCGCTTTTCCAGAGCGGCCTGCCGCCGATATGCTCCTTACGGTACGGGCAGCGTCGAGAAGCGAGGCCTCGGAAATGTCGTCGGAATAGGCAAAGGCGCTGCGCTCGCCGCTGACGGCGCGCACACCCACGCCCTGGTCGATGCTGAACGAGCCGGTCTTGACGATGCCCTCCTCCAGGCTCCAGCCCTCGCTGCGGGTGTACTGAAAATACAGGTCGGCTTCGTCCACCTTGTGGGCCTTGATCTCTGCCAGAGCGCGCAGCAGGTGCGACTCGTCCAGACCAAAAGGCGTGAGCAACAGGGACTTGGCAACGGCAATGCGTTCGATGGTGGGTTCGCGAGAAATCATGGCTGGATTCTAGGCCGGCACCCATGGCCTCGCCGGGCGTAAGCCATCGCACCGCCGCCCGTAGCACAAGCACGAGGCACCGCCAACAGCAGCGGTCAGTAACCTCCGTCGCTCAGCCACTGCAGCATGGCGGCGTCATCCTGCGTGTCCAGGCCGGCAGCGCAGGCTGCGGCAAAGGCATCGCGCGCGGCCGCGCCCAAGGGCCCACTGGCACCCACGGCAACAGCAGCCTGCATGGCCAGCCGCGTGTCCTTGGCCAGCAACGTCATGTGGGCACGTGGCGCCAGGTCGCCGGTGATGGCCCTGCGCATGCGCTCCGAGCCGATCCAGCTCTGGCCGCTGGACTGCTCGATCACATCCAGCGTGGCCCCCAGGTCCAGGCCCAGGCGAGCGGCCAGAGCCAGTGCCTCGGCGGCACCCACCAGATTGATGCCGGCCAGCAGGTTGTTGACCAGCTTGGTGCGGGCGCCGTCGCCGGCGCGCTCGCTGATGTGAAACCGCTTGTTCGACAGCACTGCCAGCAGCGACGCACAGCGCTCCATGGCCCCAGCGGAGCCTGCCAGCATCAGGCTCATACTGCCATCACGCGCGCGGGCCGGGCCGCCGGACATGGGGGCATCCAGTGCGGCGATGCCCCGCTGTTGCAGCTCCAAGGCCAGTTGCTCCACATCGTCGGGCGCCATCGTCGGGCACAG
>JANMKM010000541.1:0-9071 GCA_031372035.1 Rhodoferax sp.
CCTCGAGTTGCTCTTCAGTGTGCGTGCTGCCCCAGGGGCAGCCGAAATTGTTCATCTCGGGCCCCAGGTAGGCGCCCAGCATCACCTGGAAAGGCAGGCCGTCTTCCTCGATCACCTGCAGCACGCGTTCGGCATGCGGGCTGCAGTCGTACAGCCGCAATAGCAGCCAGTGCTTGCGCAGGATGGCGAGGTCTTCGCGGATTTCACCGAGCGAGGGATAGGTCTTCTCGCCCGGATTTTGGCCGTCGCGGTAACCGGAGTAGCAGATGGCGTTGCCTGAGGGCAGTTTCAGCATGGGTGTCCTGGAGGGCAGATGGGCGGTGCGGCGTGATCAGGCGAACTTCGGCTGCCCGTCCTTGTCCCACAGCCCCCAATAGGCGCCGACGTCGCCCTCGGCGCCAACCTTCCAGGCCTCGTCGAAGGAGGAGAAATAGAAGACCTCGATACCGTCGTCCTGGGCCCATTGCATGGTGTCGACGAAGTAGGCGATTGCGCCTTCGGTGGAGGGCACCGAGCCGTGGAAGGCGGTGCCTTTGTCCGGCCAGCCGGTCTCGCTGATCACGATGCGCTTGCCCGGCGCCGCTGCGCGGGTGTGCCGCACCATGTTCTGCATGTAGGCCAGTGCCTCTTCGCGCGGGCAACCCTCCCAGAACGGGTAGCAGTTGGTCAGCACCACGTCGCAGGCAGCGGTGATGCGTGGATGCTTCTCGAACAGATAGTAGGCGTCGACATAGCCCACGGGTACGCCCGGCAGGGCGTCCTTGACGCGCTGGATGCACGCCAGCAACTGGTCCTCGTCCATGTCCTCGCGCAGCAGTACTTCGTTACCCACGGCCACGATATCGGCATGGCCGGCGCGGGCGACTTCGATCACTCCCTGGATCTCGCGCTCGTTGATCTCGGCGTCGGTGCCGATCCAGGCGCCAACCAGGGTCTTGAGACCCAGTTCGTGTGCGATGCGTGGCGTGTGCTGGTGGCCGTCGGTGCACGAAAACGTGCGGATCCAGCGGGTGTAGGGCTGGATGATCGCCAGCCGCTCGCGGATCTGCTGCGGCTCGATCTGCGTGCCCGGTGACTGGCCCTCGAGGTACGGGCTGAAACACAGCCCGTGCATGCCGCGCTGGAGCACGGCGCCGAATGCCGTCAACAGGGTCTTGCGCTCGACGTCGGTCCAGACCTCGGGCTTGGCGCGCGACCATGCGCCACCGGGCGCCGCGCCCATCGGCATCGCGCCGGAGTGCACCCTGTCGGGGGCTGGATATTCGCCGCGCTCGGCGTCTTGTTCGGGAACTTGGGGTTTGGACATGTGGACTCCAATCAGGGTTTCTTGTGCCAGGGGAATTTGCCCTGGCCGATCGGTTTGGGTACGCCGTAGCCACCGACCTTGTCGTAGACGCGCACGTAGTCGACCACCAGTTCGGCCGGGAATTGCGTGGCCGGGTTCGGTGCACCGGGGAAGTTGCCGCCGACGGCGACGTTCATGATCAGGTAGAAGGGCTGGTCGAACGGTGCCGGCCACGGGTTCAGGTCTGAGGCACGTTTGGCCTCCAGACCGGCGGCGTCTTTGGTCTTGCTGCAGCTCCACCAATGGTCGTAGGTGCAGGTCTGCACGTCGTCGACAAAGAAGCGGATCTCGCCTGGTTCCCATTCCACGGTGTAGAGATGCCAGTCCGAGACGCTGCTGCCCCCGGGCAGCGGGTGTACGGTGGTGATCAGCGAGCGCTTCGGATAGACCGAGCCGAAATGGATGCTGTTGAGCACTTCATGCGGTTTCTCGCCGACGATCTCCATCAGGTCGATCTCGCCGGAAGCGGCCCAGCCGCCGTACTTGTCTTCCACCGGCAGCATCCACAGGGCCGGCCACAGCCCCTTGCCCCAGGGCACCTTGGCGCGAAATTCGACCCGTCCATAGAGCTTGCTGAACAGCGCCAAGCCGTCGCGCTTGCGCGTCTTGAGCCGCGCCGAGCTGTAGCCGCAGCCATGCAGCGACTCCTTCACCGCGCGGATGGTCAGCAAGCTGTCCTTGACCGAGACGTTTTCCGGTTCGCGGGTGTAGTACTGCAGTTCCTCGTTGCCCCAGCCCGGGATCCAGACGTGGTTCTTGTAGTCGAAGAAACCGTTGCCGATGTCAAAGTCCCACTTGTTCGGGTCTACCCGGTCGCCCTCGAACTCGTCGTTCCAGACCAGTTTCCAGCCCTTCTTGCGCAAGCTGCTTGCCATGTTGTTCACTCCTTTTCAGGTATCAGCCGGTCCTCGGTATCGAAGACCAAGGCCCAGGCGGCGTCGGGCGCCAGCCCCACGGTTTGTCCGGCTGCACAGCCGGCATGCTCGGTGCCCACCTTGGCAGTGAGCAGTTCGGCCATGCCATCCACCCTCAGGTGGATGATCGATGCATCGCCCAGGTGTTCAGCCAGTACCACCTGGGCCGGGATGCCTTGCCCGCCAGGCAGCAGATGCAGGTGCTCCGGTCGCAGGCCGGCGCAATGGACGCGCTGCGGGGCATCGCCAACGAGAGCCTGCCACAGCGCCAGGTGGGCAGCCGCCGCACCTGCTGCCGGTGGCCGGGGCACCAGATTGATGCGCGGTGCGCCGATGAAGGTGGCGACGAACACATTGGCCGGCCGGTTGTACAGATCCATCGGCGCGCCGATCTGCTCCACATGGCCCTTGTTGAAAACGGCAATGCGGTCGCCCAGGGTCATGGCCTCGACCTGGTCGTGGGTCACGTAGATCATCGTGGTGCCCAGTTCCTTGTGCAGGCGCGAGAGCTCGATGCGCATGTTCACGCGCAAGGCGGCGTCCAGGTTGGACAGGGGCTCATCGAACAGGAACACCTTGGGCTTGCGCACGATGGCGCGGCCAATGGCGACGCGCTGGCGCTGCCCGCCAGACAGCTCCTTGGGAAAGCGTGACAGCAGCTCCGTGATGCGCAGTGTCTGGGCCGCTCGCGCGACCTGCTCCTCACGCTTGGCCCGCGCCACGCCGGACATCTTCAAGGCAAAGCCCATGTTCTCGGCAACCGTCATGTGCGGGTACAGGGCATAACTCTGGAACACCATGGCGGCACCCCGGTCAGCAGGGCGCAAATCATTGGCGCGCTCGCCGTCGATCAGCAGTTCGCCGCTGCTGATGGTCTCGAGACCGGCGACCATCCGCAATGTGGTCGACTTGCCGCAGCCCGAGGGACCGACAAACACCATGAATTCGCCGTCGGCGACCTCCAGGTCGATGCCACGGATGACGTCGACGGCGCCAAAGCTCTTGCGGATGCCGCGCAGTGCAACCTTGCCCACTTCAGGCTCCGGTGGTCAGCGCAGCGCGCGCCGGCAGCGTCAGTTTCTGACCGTTGAGGAAGTCCCGGTACCACAGGGCGCTGTCCTTGAGGGTTCGTACCTGGGTCGCATAGTCCACATGAACAATGCCGAAGCGCTTGGCGTAGCCGGAGGCCCACTCAAAGTTGTCCAGCAGGCTCCACACCATGTAGCCTTCCATGCGCACGCCCTGGCGCATGGCGTCGGCAACGGCGGCGATGTGTTGATCAATGTAGTTGCGGCGCTGCTGATCCTGGATGCGGCCGTCGACCACATGGTCCTGGAAGGCGCCGCCGTTTTCCGTGACGTACAGCGGCGGCACGGCGTAGTCGCGTTGCAGGCGCAACAGCAATTCCGTCAGACCCTGCGGATAGACCTCCCAACCCATGTCGGTGACTTCGAGCCCGCCGCTGTGCACGTCCCACGGCTCGCCAGCGCTGACGACCGTGCGCGAGTAGTAGTTGATGCCCAGGAAGTCCAGGGGCGTGGCAATGTTGCGCATGTCACCCGGCTCTACCCGCGGCGCATCGGCACCCAGAAACTCGAGGACGTCCTCAGGGTAGCCGCTCGCGAACAGCGGATCCATGTACCAGCGCAGCAGGCGTCCGTCCTCCAACCGGCATTTGGCGATGTCGGCGGGCGAGTTGGTGGCCGGATGCATCGGCGACAGGTTCAGGACAATGCCGATCTTGGCAGTGCAGCCGGCGCCACGCAGGGCTTGCGTGGCCAGGCCGTGGCTGAGCAGCAGGTGGTGCGAGACCTGGGTCGCCACGGCGCGGTCCTGGACACCTGGTGCGAACACGCCGGTCTCATGGCCCAGAACTGCCATGACCCACGGCTCATTGTGGGTGGTGATGGCTGCAACCCGGTTGCCCAGGCGCTGGTACATGCCCAGGGCGTAGTCGACGAAGCGGTGCACCGTATCGCGGTTGGCCCAGCCGCCAGCGGCCTGCAGCGCTGATGGCAGGTCCCAGTGGTTGAGCGTGAGGTAGGGCTTGATGCCGCGTGCCAGCAGGCCGTCGACCAGCTGCTCGTAGAAGTCCAGGCCTTTGGCGTTCCATGCCCCCGACCCCGCTGGCTGCACGCGTGGCCACGAGACGGAGAACCGGTACGCGTTGACCCCGAGCGAGGCGATCAGGTCCAGGTCCTGCGCCAGCCGGTGGTAGTGGTCGCAGGCGATGTAACCGTTGCTGGCGTCCTGGATGGCACCCGGCACCCGGCAGAAATCATCCCAGATCGACGGGCCTTTGCCGTCTTCGCCGGACGCGCCCTCGATCTGGAACGAACTGGTGGCAACGCCCCACACGAAGTTTTTGGGAAAATCAGGTTTTGAAAGCATGGGTGTGGGGTCTGGTTATTTGACGGCGCCGGCCGTCAGGCCGGAGATCAGCTGACGCGATGACAGGATGAACAGGATCACCAGGGGCAGGGTGGCGATGGCGGAGCCGGTCATCAACGCGCCCCATTCGGTGTTCACGGGACTCTGCAGGCTGCGCAGGGCCAGCGGCAGGGTGTACATCTCGGGTGAACGCATCACGACCAGCGGTCCGATGAAGTTGTTCCAGGACGCAATGAAGGTGATCAGCCCGAGCGTACCGAGGGCCGGCTTGAGCAAGGGCAGCACGATCCGCAGGAAGATGCCAGTCTCGCTGCAACCGTCCATCCGCGCAGCTTCAATCAGGTCTTTCGGAATCGATGAACCCACGAACTGGCGCATCAGAAAGATGCCGAAGGCGCTGGCAGCGCCCGGAATGTACAGGGCTCGCGGCTGGTCGATCCAGCCCAGGATGTCCATGATCATGAAGGTCGGAATCATGTTCATGAACGAGGGCAGCAGCATGGTGCCCATCACCAGGCCGAACAACGCGTTCTTGTAGCGGAACTCGAACAGCGCGAAGGCATAGCCGCCCATCGAGCAGAACAGCAGAGTCAGCAGCGTCGAGGCAATGGCCACATACAGGCTCCATCCAAGGTTGCGCCAGAAAGGCAAGCGCTCGGTCAGGATCTGCAGGTTCAGCAGCTGGTCATCAAAAAAGAACAGCGGCGGCGGCAGGCTGAAGATCTCGGCGCGGGAGTGCGTGGCGAACACGAACATCACGTAGAACGGCGCCAGCATGATCAACGCCCCCAGGCCCACCAGCAGGTGGGCGGACCAGGATGTCAGGCGATTGGTGTGGGAATGCATGGTGGGATCCGGTCACTCAGGCAGAACGTGCACGCGGCGCGAAGGCCTTGTTGGTCAGCCAGGTCAGCAGCGCGACCAGGATGAACAGCAGCCATGACATTGCGCTGGCAGCGCCGAAATCGTTGAAGTCAAAGGCCATGCGGTACAGGTAGTTGGCCGTGGTCATGCCGGACTGGTCCGAGCCGCCACGCCCGCCGGTCAGGATGAAAGGCTCCTCGAACAGCTGCAGGCCGCCGATGACACTCAGTGTCACGCCGAAAAAGATCATCGGCTTGAGGCTAGGCAGCGTGATGAACCAGAACTGCTGCAGCCGGCCGGCACCGTCCATGGTGGCGGCCTCGTAGAGATCGGCGGGAATGGTTTGCAGCGCCGCCAGGTAGAGCACCACATTGAAACCCACATACCGCCAGAACACGATCATGGCAATCGCCGGCTTGATATGGTCGGGGTCGCCCAGCCAGTCCACGGGCGACTCTGGCACCAGCCATCCGAGGCCGGGTATCTGGCCCAGCGCCTGCAGGCCCACGTTGACCAGGCCGTAGTCGGTGGAGAACAACGAACTGAACAGAATGGCGATGGCCACGGTGGACGTGATGTAGGGCATGAAATAGGCGCCAACCACCGCGTTGCGTGAGCGCGTGAAGGCTGCATGGATGAAGCAGGCCAGCGGAATCGCCACCAGGTGCTGCGGCACGCCCGATGCCAATGCCAGCCAGGCGGTGTTTTTCAGCGACTTCCAGAACCACTCGTCCTGCAGCGCGAAGGCGTAGTTCTCCAGGCCCACGAAATGCATCGCCGCCAGTCCGCTGGTGGGCTCCCAGGACTGGAAAGCCAGGTACAGCGAGAACAGCAGCGGAAACATGCCGAACACACCGAACAGCAGCACGAACGGACTCAGGAACACATAGGGAGCCCACCGCGGGGACAGGCGCAGGGCGGCAGGCAATTTCATGGCGCGGTGCTCGCCGAGACCAGGTGGGCAATGGGCGACATGGTGTCAGCGCCTGGCCCGCTGCTGCAGCAGGCGTTGTGCGTCTGCCAATGCCGTTGCAATGTCCTTGCCCCGGTCCAAGACCTTGTCGAGTTCGGTGTTGATCACCTCATCGGCGAAGGCGTCCTGCTTGTGTACCGAGACCGCGGCAATCTTCGCTGCGGCTGCGCGCCAACCGACGCGGGCCTTCTGGCCCCCGAGGAAAGCAATGTCCTGGTCGAAAAACGGGTCGTCATAGGTTTCCAACAGCGCCGGAAACGCATCCTGCGACTTGAAGGCGCCAAGCTGGATGTCGCGGTTCAGTGTCATCATCTGGATGAACTCCCAGGCCAGCGCCTTGTGTTCAGCCGGGGCGCCCCGGGCGATGGCGAAGAAGGTTCCGCCATAGGCGGCAAAAGCACCCTCTGGCAACTGGGCCGCGCGCCACAGCCCACGGGTACTGGGGGCCAGCCAGTTGTTCAGATGTCCGGCCAGCCAGGCGCCGCTCATCTGGGTGGCGATGCTGCCGCGCTTGAAGCCCTCGGACCATTCATTCGACCAGGCGCCCACCTTGGCATCGAGTTTGAGCTGGCGCACCTTGCGCGCCAGCTCGAAAGCCCGCACAAAGCGCGGGGAGGTGACCAGCACATTGGATTGGTCGTCGAAGTACAGGCCTTCTCCACGGTGGATGTCGGTACGGATCACGATGTCCTTCATGTCGCGGGCATGCGCCATCAGGTAGGCGCCGGTGGCCGCCTTGATCTTTGCACCCGAGGCGACGTAGCTGTCCCAGGACTGCACCAGATCCGCCTCGCTGACGCCGGCCCTGGCCAGGACATCTGCGCGGTACAACAGGGTGCCGGGGCCAATGTCTGTGGGTACAGCCACCACCGCGCCACTGCGGCTGGTGGCCTGCTGGTAGGCGTAGGACACAAAGCGCGCCTTGTACTGGCCCAGGTTGAAAGGTGCGCGGGACAGGTCCTCCAGCCCGCCGCCCTGGGCAAAGCGGCCTACATAGCCCACTTCGAGCGCCATCACATCGGGCAGGTAGAACGATGTGGACAGCGCCGTTGTCATGGCGGTGTGGTGGTCCAGGAACTGGCGGCTCACCACCTTGATGTCAACGCCGGGATGCAGCCGCTTCCACTGCGGAATCGCGGCGCGGACGATCTCGTCCACTGCCGGGTAGGCCGCCACGGTCAGTACCTGCTGCGCCAGGGAGGGTGCCGCAGCAGACGCGGCCAGGCACAGTGCGGCCAGGCGCCGCAGCAGTCCGTACCCCCGATATCCCTGGGCCATTGCCGACTCCGAAAGTGGCTGACGCGCTGATGCTGCGGGTCAGACCGTGGTTAGCGCCGCTTTGCCAGCCGTCGGCCAGCCTCTATGAAAGCGCTTTCAAAGAACTATAAATGGGGCACTGCGGGGTGTCAATCAAGGGAAAACGCGCATACACCGGCGCCGGGCGGGGTCTCGGCCGACGTCAGCCGTGATGCGGGCGGGGCTGGTCTCAGCTGCGCGCGCGGCGGCTGGATTCGCGCGCCACAAAGCGCGGCGCGGGCATCTCCACCACTGGCTTTTTCCCAGCGAGCAACTGCAGCATGGCTGACGCCGCAAGGCGCCCGAGCTCATAGGCCGGCTGGTGCACAGTACTCAGCGGCGGAATGGAATAGAGCGACGCGGGCAGGTCGTCAAAACCGACCAGTGACACGTCGTCCGGAACGCGCAGTGAGCGCCGGTACAGTCCCAACGCCACGCCGAAGGCCATCTGGTCGTTGGCTGCGAATATGGCGGTGAAGCTGCGCCCGCTCTCCAGCAAGCGGTCGACGGCCAGCAAGCCGCTGACTTCGTTGTATTGCCCGGGCACGACCAGGCCCGGCTCGTACGCGATGCCGGCCGACTCCAGCGCCGCCATGTAGCCGCGCTGGCGCTCGGTAGCGTCCGGGTGGGCCGGGTCCCCCGTGACGAAAGCAATTCTTCGGTGGCCAAGTTGGATCAGATGCTGGGTTGCCACGCGGCCGCCTTCGAAGTTGTCGAAGTTCAGGGCAAACAGCCCGCTGGCATTGAGCGCGCGGCCCGTGACCACCACCGGCAGGCTGCGGGCACAGGCCTTGAGTGCCTGATCGCTGAGACGGCCAGTCAGGACGATGATGCCGTCCACCCGGCGCGATCGCAGCACGTCAATGCAACGGCTTTCGCCGGCAGCGTCCCAATGGCCGCTGGCAAACAGGGGGCTGTAGCCCGCGGGTTCGAGCTCGTCCTCGATACCGCGCAGGGCCGCACCATAGAACGGGCTGTCGATGGCTTGGGTGACGACGCCGATGCTCAGGGTACGCCCGCCAGCAAGCGCTCGGGCCACCGGATTCGGCACAAAGCCGAGTTTGGCAATGGCGCTGTCCACGGCCAGCTTCTTGTCGCCGCTGACAACGGCTGTTCCATTGAGAATGCGCGACACAGTGCTCAGTGACACACCGGCGGCTTCGGCCACCATACCGATGGTCACGGGCACGGCTGCACGGGACGCGCTGGTCCTTGGTGCAGCGTATGAACTGTTCTTCTTTTTCATGGTCGCCGCTCGCTCCTCGTGGTGGCGAGTTTAACCACGCAG